>NC_001263.1:2470000-2582500 GCF_000008565.1 Deinococcus radiodurans R1 = ATCC 13939 = DSM 20539
GTTGACCGACCTGAACACCTTTGTCAGCGCGGGGAGTTTTTCGGCGGTGGTGCCTTACCTTGCGGGCGGCGTAATTTTGACCGATGCACCGGGGCACGGGGCGCGGCGACGGGCACTCAATCCTGGCTTCGGGAAAGGGAGTGTTCAACAACTGCGCGAGCGGATGCGGCAAGCATCGTCCCCCGTACCGACAGGCCGCTTCAACGCCCTGGCCTGGGCAGACGAAACTGTCCGGCGGCAGCTCAACGCGGCGTATTTCGCCAGTGAGTTCGACGACCGGTTGCTGGCGGCTTTTCTGGCTCCATTGCGGCGTCCCTTTCCGGTACCGGCCCTTCCCCGGCCACTGCTGTTCAGGCGGGTCGAGCAGGAAATCAGGCGACTGGCCGAGCGGCGACTGCGTGAAGGTGGTGACGACCTGCTGTCCACGCTGGCTCCACTGCCGGGGGGCTTGCTGGAAACGCGCATCAGCCTAGCGGCAGCGCACGACACCACGACCCATGCGCTGGCCTATGCCGTCTGGGAACTCGCCAAAGCGCCGCAGGATCAGACTCCGCACACTCATTCCGCTGTATTGAAAGAAGTGTTGCGCCTTTATCCGCCGGGCTGGATGGGCAGCCGTCGCCTGAGCCGCGCCGCAGAGTGGCAGGGCACCGAAATCCCGCGCGGCACGCTGGCGCTGTATTCGCCCTACCTAACAGGACGCGACCCAACGCTGTGGGAGCGGCCCCTGGACTTCCGGCCAGAACGCTGGGAGAAGTCGCCTCCTGCCTGGGCGTATCTCCCCTTTGGCGGCGGGGAGCGGACCTGCCTGGGCGTGCACCTCGCGCAAACGTTGATTCTGGACGTGCTGGCCGAGTTGCCGCCGCTGCAGGCGCACTGGGGGAACGACGAGCCGCACCCCGGTATCACGCTGGGACCGCGCGGGCCGCTGGTCGTGGAGCGGCGCTAGAGCATTTGACAAAAAGATGGCACAGCTTTTTGGCGAGCGGACTGGGACAGCTCGCAGAGAGCGAGTACAAAACACGGAGCAGAACGGAGAATGGAGCGGGTGACGGTGTTGTTCCGACGCACGCGTAATTCGGAGAACTGCTCTAGGTGTTCTGCCGGGTGTGCAGCCTGACCTTGACAGCAAACGTGCGGTAAAAGTCGTCGTTGGCGAGGTAAGCGAGGTGGTCGGAGCGCACGTTGCCGAGAAAAGGAAAGGCGGTGTCGTGGGCATCCAGAATGACGCCCTCGGCGCGGAAGCTGAGCAGGTCGCTGTAGCTCCAAACATTCCAGAAGTACCCGGCGTGCGGCGAATCGCGCAGCGCGGGCGTGGGCAACTCTTCCTGCTCGACAAATTGGCCCAGCTCACGGAACAGCCCGACCTGCGACCCGACCGCGCACCAGAAGTCCACCCGCAGGTTCTGCGCCTCTGGGTCGGCGGGCAGGTAAGCGGTCAGGGCGTCGTAGATGAGTTGCCCGCCCATGCTGTGGGTCAGGACGACAAGCGGTTCGCCGGGAGCCGCGTGTGCCTGCGCCGCCTTGAGGCCCTCAATGACCCGCGTCATCACCGGGCCGGGTCGTCCGGGGGTGCCGCGTCCGCCCACATAAGCGATGACGTCCCCTATGAACAGCGGGACGAAGTCCTCGAATGGGCCGGCGCACCGTGCTCAGCGTGCGGCTCAGGCCCCGGCGGCGCTGCACGACCAGGCGACTCGGCAGCCTCGGTTCTTCCAGCCGGGCCAGCAGCGGCACCGCTGGAAGACGCGCCTCCACCGCCGAGAGCAAAAAAGGCCACTGGCGCTGCTGGGGCAAGGCGAGCAGGATGCTGCGCAGGTTCTCGTCGCGGGCCACGCTCCAGACGGCTTCGAGCAATGTGGGCCAGTCGCGGGTGAGACTACGGCGCTCGAAGTCGTCTTCCAGCGCTTCGCCGAGTTCGTCGGGGGTGAGGTCGGCAGGGGCCCGGTCACGCGCCGCCTGCTCTCGTGACCCCAGCGAGCGGCCCTCACCCGCGTAGGAGGCGCCGAGGTCGCCCCAGTAGATCTGGCTGAAGTGCACCTCGTCCGGAGCGTCAGGCCGCACGGCGGGCGCCACGACCTCGCGCAGGCGGCGGCGAATCTCGGGCCACTGGACGCCGCTGGTCACGTGGTTGACCTGTTCCCAGCCGGGGTCGCCTTCCTGACGGACCGCCACGCCGTGGATAAAGACGATGGGCATGGTCAGAGGGTAGAGGGTTTCGTCGGAATCAGTGCCCGCAAAGCCGCCGGGTCGTCCACAAACAGACTCAGGCACTGGCTCTCACGTCGTCTTCCCCAAAAACCGCGCAGGACAACAGGAGCGGTCAGATGCAAGGTGACATTCGGCACGACCAGGATGTTGAGGTTGCGGGCTTCCCGGTGATGGCCAGATGTCAGCTGCGCGATGTGCTCAAGAGGAATCTCGACCTGCCAGAACACGCCCTGCCGCAGGTAAAAGGTCCCGTCGCGCACGAAGCTGGGAAAGCGCTCGTAGCTGCGAGCGAGAGCCAGCAGGTAGAGGACGACAGACATGTCGGCGAGGGTAATGAGCCAGGCGAAAAGAGCACCGCCGTCGCGATACAGCGCCATGTGAAGCGCGAAATGGACGGGCAGTTCCATGAAAATGTAGATCCAGATAAAGACGCTGCGCCCCGCTTTCAGGTGCGAAGTCACTGGAACAGCGTTCGCCGGCACCAGCGCAGGTCCACGTTTCAGGGACCACCACGTCAGGACCCCGTGGGTCAACACATGGGCCAGCGGGCCGGGTAGAGCCTGCGCCAATTGCGACTGCACCGCTGCTACCTGGTCGAGAACAGTTCCCATTTTCCCGAAACCCCGGAACACTTGCACAACGCTCCAGACGGCGACACCGAGCAGCAGAGGTTCCAGCAAAGAGAGCGCTAGGAGGCGAACACTCGTCGAAGGCAGGGTCAGTCCGCCAAGGAGCAGACCACAAAAGAGCACGCCGACTCCCACCTTCGCGTTGAAACTCCTTTTCGGACTCGTCCACCTCGCGATAAGGAGGCTGGTCACCGTCAAGTCAAACAACACAGCCAGAGCCGCCAGGAAGGAGGCCGCCCCCACTCCCCCGGCGTCTATGTTTTGCAGCAAGAGGGGCAGCAGTAGGGCAGCCAAAGCAGCGACTCCCACCTGAAAAAAGAAAGCTGGTGGTCCCCGAAACTGAACTGTTGGTAACATATTTAAAGGTAAAAATTACAGAGCGTCAGGACAAGGAAGAATGTCCAGTCCTGGCCGACGCTCTTCTCATGGACATTCGCCCCGGCATCACCTAAACTTAGACCGAGTACAAAACTATTCTCACCGGAGGTCACATGAAGATCAAAAAAGCCGCCGTTATCGGCGCGGGCGTGATGGGCGCTGCCATCGCCGCGCAACTCGCCAACGCGGGGATTCCCGTGTTACTGCTCGACATCGTTTTGCCCGACAAGCCGGACCGTAATTTCCTGGCGAAGGCCGGCGTTGAGCGCGCCCTCAAGGCCCGCCCCGCCGCGTTCATGGACAACGACCGCGCCAGGCTGATCGAAGTCGGCAACCTCGAAGACGACCTGAAGAAGCTCAAGGACGTGGACTGGGTTCTGGAAGCCATCATCGAGAAGCTCGACGCCAAGCACGACCTGTGGGAAAAGGTCGAGAAGGTGGTCAAGAAGACGGCCATCATCTCGTCGAACTCCTCGGGCATTCCCATGCACCTGCAAATCGAAGGGCGCAGTGAGGATTTCCAGCGCCGCTTCGTGGGCGCGCACTTCTTCAACCCGCCGCGTTACCTGCACCTGCTGGAAGTCATTCCGACCGACAAGACCGACCCGCAGGTCGTCAAGGACTTCAGTGAATTTGCCGAGCACACGCTGGGCAAGGGCGTGGTCGTCGCCAACGACGTGCCGGGCTTCGTCGCCAACCGCATCGGGGTGTACGGCATCGTGCGCGCCATGCAGCACATGGAAAAGTACGGCTTGACCCCCGCTGAAGTGGACCAGCTCACCGGTCCCGCGCTGGGCCGCGCTTCTTCGGCGACTTTCCGCACCGCCGACCTCTCGGGCCTCGACATCATCTCGCACGTGGCGACCGACATCGGCGGCGTGACTCCTGACGACGAGGACTTCACCCTCACCGAGAGCTTCAAGAACATGGTCGCGGGGGGCATTCTGGGCGACAAGTCGGGCAGTGGCTTCTACAAGAAGACCAAGGACGAGAAGGCAAGACCAAGATTCTCAACCTGAACCTGCAAACCGGCGAATACGAAGACCAGGGCAAGGTGCGCGTGCCCGCCGTGGACGCCGTGAAGGGCAAACCTCTCGCCGAGCGCGTGAACGCCCTGTACACCCTGGAAGGCAAGGAAGGCGACTTCCTGCGCGCCACCATGAACGACGGCTTCTGGTATGCCGCCAAGATGGCCGGCACGGTCAGTGGCCGCCTCCAGGACATCGACAACGCCCTGAAGTGGGGCTTCGGCTGGGAACAGGGCCCCTTCGAGACGATGGACACCATCGGCGTGCAGCAGGTGATTAAGAACCTGGAAGCCGAAGCCGCACCCTGCCCCCGCTGCTCCAGAAGATGAAGGAGTCCGGCGCCGACAAGTTCTACAACGGCAACGAGACTGTGACTCCCAGCGGCGAAAAGACCGAGTTCAAGGCGCCCTACTTCATCGTGGCCGACCTGAAAAAAGACGCCACTAAGGTCGTCAAAAAGCGCCCCGGCGCCAGCGTGGTGGACCTGGGCGACGGCGTGCTGCTCGTCGAATGGCACGCCAAGATGAACGCCCTGGGCGAAGACCAACTGCGCGCCGTGCAGGACGCGCACAAGCTGGTGCAGGACATGGGCTACGCCGGGCTGGTCGTGGGCAACCAGGGCGAGCACTTCAGCGCCGGGGCCAACCTGCCGCTGATCCTCGCGCAGGCGCAGGCCGACGAGTGGGACGAACTGGACGACCAGATCAAGCAGTTCCAGCAGACCACCACCTCCATGCGCTTCTCGCCGCACCCCACCGTGTCGGCGCCCTTCAACATGACGCTGGGCGGCGGCTGTGAATTCAGCCTGCACGCCGACCGCGTGGTGGCGAGCGCCGAAACGTACATGGGCCTCGTCGAAGTCGGCGTGGGCCTGATTCCCGGCGGCGGCGGCACCAAGGAAATGCTGCTGCGCTTTACCGACCTTCAGCAACCCGGGCAGCAACTCGGCATGACCCTGCTGCCCGCCGTGCAGCGCGCCTTCGAGCTGATCGCCACCGCCAAGGTGAGCACCTCGGCCCTGGACGCCCGCAAGCTCGGCTTCCTGAAGGACCACGACACCGTGGTGATGAACAAGAACCACGTTATCGAGGAAGCCAAGCGCACCGTGCTGGCCCTGGCCCCCGACTACGTGCAGCCCGTGATGCGCACCGACATCCCCGTGATGGGCGACGCGGCCATCGGCGCCATCAAGTCGGCGCTCTACGGCATGCACGAGGGCGGCTACATCACCGATTACGACCTGGTGGTCAGCAACGAACTCGCCCGCGTCCTCTCGGGCGGCACCGGCAACAACCGCACCGCCAAGGTCAGCGAGCAGCACCTGCTGGACCTCGAACGCGAAGCCTTCCTGACCCTCGCCGGCAAGAAGGGCACCCAGCAGCGCATTGAGCACATGCTCAAGACCGGCAAGCCGCTGCGGAACTGAGTGCTTTGACCCTCCCCCACGGGTGGAGAGGGTCAGAAAAGCCAAAATCCCCCATGCCCAACTTCCTCCGCCGCCTCAAAACCACGCCCAAGCGCAAGCTCGCGCTGTGGGCCGCCCTCGGCTACTCCGCGCTGGTGCTGGGCGGGGCGCTGCTGGGCGCAGAGATCGTGCTGCGCTCCAAGACGCGCTGGGTGAAGGGCGACTTCGTGCCGGTGGGACGACGCGGCAACAAGCTGTACTTGCCTGCCTCGCCGGAGACGCTCTCGAAGGGGCCGCTCGGCATCGTGCCGCTGCTGCCTAACCGGGGGCATCTGGTGGTGGGGCCGCACCGCATGGTGGGGACGGTAGTGGAGCGGCCTATCTTGCAGGAGCGTGGCGCTCTGCCGCAGGGCGCGCTGGCGTGGGTGTCCACGTACCTCTACAACGGCACCCCCGCGCAACTCGGCGCCGAGTACGAGGACGTGCTGGTGCCGACCGAGGTGGGCGAGATGCCCGCGTGGCACATGCCGCCGCGCCACGCCGAGAAAGACGCCCTCATCGTCGTCGTTCACGGGCACGGGGGGCAGCGGGCGCAGGCGCTGCGGATGCTGCCCGCCATGCTGCGCACCGGCTGCGGCTCGCTCTTCGTCACCTTCCGCAACGCTTACGGGGCGCCGAAGGTGGGCAAGGGCTACCTGACGCTGGGTGACACCGAAGCCGAGGACGTAGTGGCGGCCCTCGCCTGGGCGCGGGAGCAGGGGTACAAGCGGATTATTCTCTTCGGCTTCAGCATGGGCGGCAACATCGTGCTAAGCGTGCTGCGACCCAAGTTCGAGCCGTATCCGCTGCCGATTGTGGGCGTCATGCTCGACTCGCCCGCGCTGGAGTGGCGCGACACCATTCGCTGGCAGGCGCAGCGCTTCGGCCTGCCGGGGTTTCTCGCCCGGCGGGTGGGGCGCTTTACGCAGCGCATCGTGACCCAGCGCAGCGGGCAGGATTTCGATGTGGTGGATCAGATCGCCGCCGCGCCACACTTCAAGGTGCCCATCCTGATGTGGCACGGCACCCGCGACCACACCATTCCTCTGGCCCAGGCCGAAGCCCTCTATGCCGCCCGGCCCGACCTCGTGGAGTTTCACCGCGTGGAAGACGCCAAGCACATCCGCACCTGGAACATCAGTCCAAAAGAGTACGACGGGCAGTTGGAACGGTTCGTGGCGCGGGTGTTGGGGAGGGAAAGCTGTGAATAACAGTTTCGCTCAGGAGGGGCTGGGGCAGATACTTATGCAGCTGTCCGAGTTCAACCAAGGGGCGGCACAGTGGCTTGGTGATGCAATCCAAGACGTTGAGCTTGCCGGTAAGATAAGCAATGACCTGAGTGTAAGTCACGGCACTTCTATCTTTCCTATAGAAGGTATGCCTTTCTTACAAGTTTCTAGCAGTGTTTCTATCAACTTCGGTGGCCTCGAAAGACTCTGGTGGTGTATCCTGCTTAATCTTTCTATAGATGGCGAGCAAACCATTTCTGCACGCTGCCGAATAGAAGCTCGGCATCCTACAGAATACGGGCCACAAGATGTCTGCCGCATTTACCAGTCATCTCTACCCAATGGTCCGGAAGGCGTCCGCATGGTGGAGGAAACGTGTCTCAAAACTTTTCAACATCTGCAACGAACTCTGCAAGGTAAAACGGCACACGAAGCTTTTGATAATTACCGAACAGAAAGCTACTCTCACCATTCATCTCAATACAAATCCCTCAAGGAGTAAACACAATGCGTGACGCTGTAATCGTTTCCGCTGTTCGTACCCCCGTTGGGCGCGGTGTCAAAGGCACCCTCGCCAACACCCGCCCCGACGACCTCGCCGCCCTGGTCATGAACGAAGCCATCAAGCGTGCGGGCGTGGACGCCGGAGTCGTGGAAGACGTGTACCTCGGCTGCGCCATCCCCGAAGCCGAGCAGGGCCTGAACGTGGCCCGCCTCGCCGCGCTGCGCGCCGGACTGCCCGACAGCGTGGGCGGCGTGACCGTCAACCGCTTCTGCTCCAGCGGCCTGCAAACCATCGCCATGGCGGCGGCGGCCATTCAGACCGGGCAGGCCGACGTGATGCTGGCCGGCGGCGTGGAAAGCATGAGCATGCTGCCCATGAGCGGCCACAACCCCAGCCCCAACCCCGACCTGGTGGACGACCGCCCCGGCGCCTACATCGGCATGGGCATGACCGCCGAGAACGTGGCCGCCAAGTACGGCGTAAGCCGCGAGGACCAGGACAAGTTCGCCTACGCCAGCCACCAGAAGGCCGCCGCTGCGCAGGACGCCGGCAAGTTCGACGCCGAAATCGTGCCGGTGCCGGTGCGCAAAGACAGCGTGAAGGGAACCAAGCTGAAGTCCGACACGGTCATGTTCGACAAGGACGAACTGATTCGCCGCGACGCCAACCTGGAAGACATGGCCAAAGTGCGCCCGGCCTTCAAGCTGGGCGGCAGCGTGAGCGCGGCCAACTCCAGCCCCTTCTCCGACGGCGCGGCTGCCGTGCTGCTGATGAGCGGCGAAAAGGCGCAGGAACTGGGCGTGAAGCCCCTGGCGAAGTTCATCGGCTTCGCGGTGGCGGGCGTGGCCCCCGAAGTGATGGGTATCGGCCCCGTGGCCGCCGTGCCCAAGGTGCTCAAGCAGACCGGCCTGACGCTGGACGACATTGACCTGATCGAGCTGAACGAAGCCTTCGCCGCGCAGAGCCTCGCCGTGGTGCGCGAACTCGGCATCGACGAAAGCAAGCTGAACGTGAACGGCGGCGCGATTGCGCTGGGCCACCCGCTCGGCTGCTCGGGCGCCAAGCTGACCACCACCGCCATCTACGAACTCGGGCGCCGAGGCGGCGGCAAAGCCTTGATTACCATGTGCATCGGCGGCGGCATGGGCGCGGCGGGCATCATCGAGGTCTACCCCGCCGAAACGGCGCAGGCTGCCGACTGAGCCGAGTGACAAAGGCAGCGGGCCGAGCACTTTTGGCCTGAGCCTGAACTGGAAAGGGACGCTTCCGCAAAGGGGGCGTCCCTTCCTCTGTTAAAGCTCCGCTCAAGCCTTTGCCCCGGCCTTTCCTCACCGTCCTCAGAAACAGTGGAGGCATGGACGAACAGGAAATGTTGACGGCCCTGCGCGAACTTTTCCCGCGTGCGGAGGTCACGGAAGCGATGAATGCCTTCTTCTGGTTTGCGGAAGGCGACGAGCGCAAGCTGATGCCCTTTTTGACGCTGGTGACGACCGACGAGCACGACCGCGCCTCTCGGCTTTCCCGTGAGGGCGCCTACCGTCTCAACTTCAGCTTGACGCCCGCCGAGTACGCCTCCCGTTTCGGACCCCTGCCGAAGGCGCGGGCCGACTGGGGCGTGGTGGACACGGGGTTTGACTACGCCGCGCCGGACCGCTTGATGCCGCATCCCATCTACGCGCCGTTGGGGTGGGCGTGCATCGTTCGTCCTGGCCGGGAAAGCTTTGAGGCGCTGGTTCCGCTGCTCCGGGCGGCGTATGAGCGGGCATTGACCTGAGCGATAGAACCCTATTCTCCTTCTTGACCCTGGCCCTTTGCATGATTCCCGTGACACTGGCTGGTTATCCTGAGAATCAGAGGCCACAACGTGTCGAAAATAGGGATTTATGCGGATTTGCCTTTGCCTGAAGAGTGGCAAGGAATAGTAGAGGGGTTGCGCCCAGCATCCCTGCGGCGGCCTCAGCGCGAGCTCTCGGCGCTGGGGCACTTGGTGGATGCCTGCTTGCATGTGGTGGATGACGAGCGCAACCGCGCCCTGATCTGGGGCCGATTTGGGGCAGGGCAGACCTTGCAAGAGGCCGGGGACGCGCACGGCATCACGCGGGAACGGGTCCGGCAGGTGGTGAACAGGTCGAGTCGCCTGTTTCTGAGAAATGCCCGCGTGCGCCAGATTGCCGACGCCGTATTCGCTGGCCTGGGACGGGAAGGCCCGATTTTGCTGAGTGTGCGCGGCGCGTGCAGTGCTGAGCAGCCTGGGGCTTCCCCTGAGCAGCTCTGGGATTTCATGCTGAATATCTGGCGCGAGGTGCAGAAACGCCCGGTGCAGAGCGTGCCGCTGGGCGATGACCTCTATCTGTTTTCACCCCAGCCCCTGCCGAGTGAGCGCGAAGTGGCACGCCGTATGGCGGAGCGGGGCTCGTTTCTTTATCCGGCGCAACTGGCGGCCCTGCTGGAAGTCGCGCCCAACGAAGTGGAAGCAGTGGCCTGCGGTTTGCCCCGGCTGGTCAGGACGCAGAGCGGGCTGTACGGACTACGTGGTTGGACGCTGCCGCAACTGCTCAAAGCAGTAGCCGAGCAACTCGCCCGCGCGGGGTTTACCGAGTGGCATTTCAGCCAGATTGGTAAGGCAGCCGCCTTTTTTGACACTGACCTGGAACACACACCCTCACGCAACTTTGCCGCCGTGCTTAGCCGCTCTGAGGTCAACTCCTTTGAGCACGCCGGGCGTGATGGCTGCTGGCGGCTGGCTTCGCTGGGCGACGGCCACGGCAGCAATCTGGAAGCCATTCGTGCTGTGCTGGAAGAAGCCGACACTCCGCTGCACTGGACGGACATTCAGGAAAGGCTCTCAAGGCAAGTACACGACGGCACCGTGGTGGCCCTGCTAACCCGCGAACCGGACTTCGTGAACCTGGGACGCAGTGTCTTTGGCCTGCGGGACCGGGCGTACGACACCATGGAGACACAGACCGAGGAAGCCTTTATGCGTGACCTGTTCAGGCAAATGAGTCGCGACTGGGTTCCGGCGATGCTGGCTGAAGACCTGGCAGCCGGGCGCGGCCTGGACGTTCAGCAGTTGCGGCGGGTAGGGCGCGTCTCCGAAGAATTCCGCTTCTGGAAATGGGGCACGGGCGAAGTGCTGTATGTCACGCCGGAGGAGGCCAACCGGCGCTTTTTCCGCCGCTGGTTTGCAAGTCGGGAGGACCGTGAGCTGCCTGAAACTGATGTCTTACTGGCCGGTCTGCGGCTGGCCTTTGAGCAGCGAGACCGCGACATCCTGTGCCAAACCTACGAATGTCTGAGGCGACGCGGCGGCACCTTGCCCCCCGAGGCAGCGCACTGGGTGGACTGGGCACTGGGGTAACGGGCCTCGTGTTGACGTCGATAGGCCGATGAGAGCGTATGAACTTCAACCGTTCCCATGCACTACGCTCCCCCTATGGCCCGCCGCAATTCCCAGTCCACCTGGCCCGAAGCCCCCGCCGCCGAAGCGCCGCCCACCTGTGCCCTCTGCGGGCGTGAGGTGCCCGAACTCGTGCAGCACCACCTCGTGCCCATCATCGCGGGCAAGCGCAAGGGGCTCAGGCCGCAGGACCTGCCCACCGTGGGTCTGTGCCCGGCCTGCCAGCAGTACCTGCACAGCACTTTTTCCATCAACGAACTGGCGACCGAGCTGAACACGCTGGAAGCCCTGGAGCAAAACGAGCAGGTGCAGAAGTTCGTGAAGTGGGTCCGCAAGCAGCCCGCCACCAAAGGTGTGAAGGCGAAAGGGCGGGAGTAACTAGCGGCCTTCGCGGGCGAACCGTTCCAGCTCCGCCCCAGCGTCGGCAGCGCTGAACTTGCCGCGCACCTTCAGCAGAGTGCCGGTACTGGCGTCGTATTCGGCCAGGCGGTTATCCACATACCGCACCAGCACGCGCTGACCATCGGGCGAGAGGCGGGCGTCCATAGCCCCGGCGCCGCCTGTTTGCGCCGCGCCTTTTGGGTAGGGCAGGCGGGAAATGGTGGCGATATACGCGCCGGTTTTGGCGTTCCAGACAGAGGCAGGCCCTGAAGAATAAGCGTTTGGACGAACGAAGGCCATGCGCTCGCCATCTTGGCTAAACGTCACCTTGCCATTGTAAAAGCTTTCTCGTTTGTCGTTGTAGACGAAAGAAATTCGTTCCAGCGTCGCCAGATTCCAGAGCGAAGGTGAGGGAAAGTAAGCGGGCCTGCGTGGGTCAGCCCGCTCCTTTGAACCGCTGAAATCCAGCAACAAGCGCTCGCTGTCCGGTGTGAAATCGGCTCCGAAAATACGGAAGTAGACGCTTAGGAAGGTTTTGACCCGCTCTCCCTTCGCTGTGTCCCAGAGCTGCACGTAGCCGCTGCCGTCCGCGATGTTGAGCAGCCAGCGCCCGTCCGGGCTAAATTTGCTTGCCGTCACCGCGTTCAGCCCCGGCGTCGTCGCCTGGAACAGCACTTTTTCGCCGTCGTAGACCTGCATGGTGGCCTGTCCGGGCGGGGTGTTGTGCGCGATGTCAGCACGCAGTTGGGCGGAGGCGCAAGTGCACAGCAGCAGCGTCAGCAGAGGCCAGGTTTTTCGCATGGCTCAGGCTACGGCGGGTGTGGGCCGGAAGCGTCCATCAAAAGTTGGCGAGCCTTGCCGGGCAGAGTGCCGTGGGCTGGCCCCTTGAGACGGATTTCGTCCCATTCCCCCACATCCATGACAGCACTGGATACGGGTCCATTTCCCAAAATCCGTCTTGGCTGCTGCTCACTCCGTTCGGATGAAATCCCCAAAACCGTGAGGATTCCACCGCAGTCCGTAAGACAGGAGGTCCACGCTAGCATCGGCCTATGCGCCGTCCTCGCCTCGCCCCGCTGTATGGGGTGCCGTCCACCGCCCTGCTTGCCCTGCTGCAAAGTGTGCAGTGGTGGCAGAGTGTCCGTGCCGGGTCGCCCAGCACTCTTTTGCCGTGGTCCGCGGCGCTGCTCTGGGGCGCGACCATCGGCGCGCTGCTGCACGCTTTCTGGCCGGGAACCCTGCCGGGCGACGAGCGCGGACGGCTGGCCTGGGGAGGCGGCGGCACCGTCCGGGCGCTGTACAGGGTGCCCACACTGCTGCTGTGCCTCTACCCGCTCGCCTTGACCCTGCGCCCGCCAGCCGCCGCAGTGCAGACGGAGGGGCAACGGAGTCAGAGCGCCCTGCAAAACCTGGCCGATGAAGTCGGGGAGCTGCATTCCGGCTCCTGTGACGCTCTGCCGGGCTGGCCGGGCAACGTGCAGGCGGGCGCCGCGCGGTGCCTGTCGAGCCTCAGCGACGGTCATGTGCTGGTGCAGAAGTTGCAGGCCGCCGTAAACCGCAGCGCCGCGCAGGTGGTGGACGCAACGGAGACGAGCACGACCGCGCTGCCCGTGACCCGGCAAGGCAATCTGGTCGTGGGCAAGGTGCATCTGCTGGCGTATGGCGAGCTGGGTGACCGCCACCGGGCCCCGATCACGCTGGAATATAGCGGTCTGGTGTACACGGGGCGCACGGGGCCGCTCAATGCCGCAGAGCGCGCCTTTTCGCAGAGTCGCTTCAAGAGCTACGTCATCCTGAGGCCCGGCCATGTTTAAGCTGCCGCCACCCCGCTGGCGTCCGCGCGCCGCGCCCTTCCGGTTGATGACGGTGCTCCTGGTCATCGTGCTGGGCGGGTACCTCCTGCTCGTGTTCAGCGTTTTTTTGAGCGACGACTTCGAGGCCGTGGATTGGCTGCTCGTCCCGATGCTGCTTCTGCCTTTTCTACTGGGGGCCCAATTCCACGCCTCTTCCGGGGGCCCGCAGGAACTGGGCGCTCTCGCCGCGCCCATACAACTGTGGCGCGACCCCAAACTGCGGACCCTGCCCGAGCTGCCGCCGCTGCCGCGCTGGAAAGTGGCGTTGTCTTACCTGGTGCCGCTGCTGGTTTCGGCTGGGATGCTGGTGTGGATGCTGCCGGATGTTCAGCGCAGGGACCAGTTTTCCAGCGGCACCTTCTGGCGGCAGGCGGCGGTGGAGGACATGGAGCGGGCGGCGGCGAACGTGGGGTTTATCCGGGTGGGCTGTCAGGACTTTCCGGTGAAGACCCGCCCGGAGTCGCTGTGTTTCATCGCGCCGCCGGACCGGGCGCCCAGCCCCCGGCAACCGCTCACGCAGGCATTGCCGCAGTGGGTGGGACAAAACCTGAGCTGGATAGAGATTGATTTCAAGCACCCCGACTCGGACCCGAAACCGGTTCGGCACGACGTGGCAGCGCCGCCCCTGGCTTTTCGGCGTGGGGGCGGCGTGGCGGGCGTGTCCACGCAGCTCGACCTGCCCGTCACCGCTGAGGCGGGAAAAGCGCCGGTGCTGGGGGCCTTTCAGCTCGACGGGCTGGAACGGACAGGGCCGCCGTCCGGCACGGTGCCCGCCGCTTTCGCCACGCAGGAACGCTGGCTGCGCGCACAGGTGTTCAAGGCGTATTTCGTGGTGACGCCGCTGAAATAGACCTGCTCTCCTGGACCGGTCTATGAGCTAGGATGAGAGCCACCTTCCAATCCGTTCCCTTTCGGCGGCTTTCCGTTTCCATCCCTCATTCCTGACCCCAGGAGGAATCCCATGTCCCGTTTCTCGTCCCGTCTGCTCTGGTTGGCCGTGCCTGCTCTGCTGGGAACGTCCGTGTTCGCCGCCACTACTCCGGGCACCACTCCCCAGGGCACTGCTGCGCCCAAAAATCCGCTCGCCCTGCAATTCAAGACGCCGAGCGCGGCGCGGGGCGCTGCTATCGCCGGGACCTGCGCGGGGTGCCACGGCAAGACGGGGGTGAGCGTCCAGGCCGACATTCCCAGCCTCGCCGGGCAGATTCCCAACTACACCCAGTTTCAGCTCGCGGCATTCCGCGCCAAGTTGCGCCCCAGCAACGTGATGCAGCAGGTGGCGTCCAAACTGTCGGACCAGGACATCGCCGACCTCAGCGCCTACTACGCGGCGCAGGCGGTCGGCCCCGCGTGGAAGGCCGAGCCTGCCGCCCGCGCACGCGGTCAGAAGCTCTTCACCGCCGGCGACCCGGCGCGCAACGTGATTGCCTGCGCGGTGTGCCACGGCAGCAACGGGCGCGGGCTGAACGCGAACCACATCGCCAGCGTGACCAACCTGCCGCCCGAGTACGCGCTGGAGGTGCTCAAGGAATTCCACGAGGCCCCCACCTTCGGCGGTCTCGTGCCGCCTGAAACCATGCGCATTGCCGTCAAGCCGCTGACCGACAAGGACCTCAAGGACGTGGCGACCTACATCAGCAGCATGAAATAAACGGGCCGTTGTCCGCCTGCCCTGTTTCAGCCTCCCCCTCCAGTACGCGAGGGGGTTTTTGTTGCCCGTAGACTGAGGCGCGATGAGACCCCTCTCCTCCCCCCTGGCCTGCCGGACGCGGCGGTGAAGTCTTCCCGCCTGACCGGCTGGCTGCTGGCACTGCCCGCGCTCGTGTTTACGGCGCTGCTGCTTGCACTCCCGCTGGGGCGCACGCTGGCCGAGGGCGGCGTGAATCTGGGGGTGTGGCGCGACCCGTATTTTCTGGAACGGCTGGGCTGGACGCTGACGCAGGCGGCGGGCACGGCGGGGCTGGCACTGCTGGTGGGGGCACCGCTCGCCTACCTGCTCTCGCGCTATGAAGTGCCGGGGAAAGGGGCCTTTTTGCGGCTGCTGCTGCTCCCCTTCGTGACGCCGACGCTGGTCGCGGTGCTGGGGCTCACGGCGCTGGCGGGGCCGCACGGGTGGCTGACGCGGTTGACGGGCCTGGACCTCAGCGAGACGCCCGCGCTGCTCATCTGGGGCAACCTCTTTTTCAACCTGCCGGTGATGATTCGCCTCGCCTACGGGGGCTTTGCGCGGGTGCCGACCAACCTGATCGGCGCGGCGCGCACGCTGGGAGCGTCGGGGGCGCGGGCGGCGTGGGACGTGGCGCTGCCGCTCGCGCTGCCGGGGCTGGCGGCGGGCGCGGTGCTGGTCTTTCTGTACTCGGCGCTGAGTTTCGGGCTGCCGCTCGCGCTTGGCGGCGAACGCTACGCCACGCTGGAAGTCGAGATTTATACCCTGACCGCGCTGCAACTGCGGCTCCCCGAAGCGAGTGCGCTGATCGTGGGACAACTTGCGCTCACGCTGGTGGCGACCTGGCTCTACACCCGGCTCACGCGGGGCGGCGCGGGCGTGGCGACGGGCGGCCTGCCGAGGGCGCGTGGGGGGGCGCTGGCAGGCATCACGCTGCTCGGCGGGCTCACGCTGCTGGTGTGCTTTGCGCCGCTGCTGGCAGTGGTCGTGCGCGGGCTGGTCGGGTCGGCGGGTCCGACGCTGCTCTACTGGCGGGGCGTGGTGAATGACGAGCAGACGCCGCTGCTGCTCGGCAACACGCTGCGGTTCGGGGCGCTCGCCCTGCTGGGGGCCACCGCGCTCGGCGGGCTGTACGCGCTGGGGGCGTGGCTGGCGCGCTCGCGGGTGCTCGACCTGATTTCGCTGCTGCCGCTGATGGTCTCGCCGGTTTCGCTCGCGGTGGGCTACCTGCTCGCCTACCCGGTGCTGGCCGCCACGCTGCCGATGCTGATCGCGGCCTACACCCTGCTCGCGCTGCCGCTGCTGGTGCGCTCGCTGCTGCCGGCGCTGCGGGCCATTCCACCCCGGCTGTTCGAAGCGGCGCGGACGCTGGGGGCCTCTCCCCTGGCGGCGCACCGCACGGTCACGCTGCCGCTGACTTTGCCGGCCCTGCGCGGCGGTGCGGCGCTGGCGCTGGCAACGGTGCTCGGCGAGTTCGGCGCAACCCTCGTCCTGACCCGCCCGGAATGGGCCACCCTTTCCACCGGCCTGTATGAACGCCTGGGCCGCCCCGGCGAGCGCAACCTCGGCGAAGCGTGCGCGCTGGCGACGGTGCTGCTGCTGCTCTCGGCCACCGCGTTCACGGTGCTCGACGGGGGCGAGGGCGAAGTCACTTGAAACAGCCTGCTCCCCCACACCGGGACACCTGAAACAAGACAGGCATCAGTCTCAGCGGGCATACTCGCCGAATGCGCTTTTTTGCCGCCCCCTCCCTCACTTCTCCGCGCCGCCTGCGGCCCCTCTTGACGGCGCTGCTGCTGACTGCCGCGCCCGCCGCCTGGGGCGCGCTGCCGGGCGGCTCGGCGCAGGCCGCGCAGTATGTCGGTTCGGTACAGCTCACCCTCAACGTGGACCAGACCCTCGGCGAGGCCAACGGGCAGCCGGTCACGTTGCCGCTGCCGCCGCGCAACGTGGGCGGGCGGCTGATGGTGCCGCTGCGCGAGACCGCCGACGCTCTGGCGCAGCCCGTCACCCTGGTGGGCGGGCAACTGCAAATCGGGCAACTGATGGTCAACCCGGCGGTGGGGCAGGCGTGGCTGTCGGGAGCAGCGCAGGAAGCGGGCAACGTGGCCGTGGTCGGGGGCGCGGTGTACGTCAGCGCCCGGCTACTCGCCGACGGGCTGGGCGCCAACTTCACGGCGGACGGAGCGGGGCGCTCGGTGACCATCACCCGCTGCGCTCGGGCGGCAACCCGCTGGCGCCGCAAGCCCGCTTTTCCACCGACAAGGTGGTGTACGCGCCCGGCGAGCGGGTCATCTACACCGAGTACCCCTTCGACCCCGACGGCGCCAACATCACGGCGCGGCGCTGGAGCGGCAAGCAGGACGTGTTTTTTCAGCCCGGCACCTACGCCGTCTCCCTTCAGGTGACCAACTCACGGGGCGTGCAGAGTGAGCCTTTTACCCGGACCATTCGCGTGCAGGGGGCCGCTGTGGACACCCCGCTGGGCTACGCGCTCAAGTACTCCGAACTCGGCGACGCCATCAGCGACCCGCAGGTGCTGAGTTACCCCACCGTCGTGGCGCAGCCGGCGGAGCGCGAGAATTTTCCGCTGCTGTTCAGCGACAGCCCCGAAGCCCCGTCCCAGAGCGGAGTGCTGTACCAGGACACGGTGGCGGGGCGGGCGCGGCTGCTCGCGTATCACCTCAACGCCCTGGGCAAACCGGCGCGGCTGTACGTGATGGCGCGCAATGTCGAGGCGCGTCCGGTGCAGGTCCGCACCGAGCGGCAGGGCGAGACGGCGCCCACCCGTGTGGAAGGGCAGCTCGGGCAGGTCACGCTGCTCGACTATTTTGCCAGCACCGCCGACCACACGCTGACGCTCGCGCCCGGCGAGTTCGCCGCCGTGTACGCCAGCCCCACCCTCAGCGCGGGCAGCGGGGTCAACGTGCTGCAAGACCTGACGACCACGGGCCGGGTCGAACTCACCTTCCTGATGCTGGAAGACGGCCTGCCGCCCACCCTGCAAGTCTTGCAGCAGTTGCCTTACCTGCCCGCCGACGGGCGGCACCAGCGCGGCACCTTTCCCGAAGCGGTGCGGGCGCTGCGGGTGAACCTGACGCGGCTGCCCGCCCGGCTGGTCATCGGCGACGGACTGGTGGACCCGGCGATTACTGGCGTAGACCGCCTGACCGGGCAACCGATGCGGCTTTCGGGCAACTACGGCGTGCTGTACGACCTCGAAATCAACGGCACCGCCGGCACCGCCGTGGCGCTCAGCCCGCGCGGGGGCCTGTACCGGGGCGCCATGAACATTCAGGACGGCACGGTCAACCAGACCATCAAACTGCCGCGCACCGGCAACGCGATTGCCCCCAACCAGCCGGTGCTGCTGTGGCGCCCGGCAACCAACCGCCTGAACATCGACTTCGTGCCGGCGAGTGGCAGCAGCCTGCCGGTCAGCCTCGTCTTCTACCCCGCCCGCCTGCCGGGGCTCGACGGCGCGGTGAAGACGTACCAGCCCTAGAGCATTGGAAAAAGACCCCCTCACCCCTTGCTTCGCAAGGCCCTCTCCCACCAGTGTAGAGGGTCAAAAACGCGAGGCATTCTTATGTCAAAGGCTCTGGAGGAGCACCTTCAAGGAAGGCAGAGGCCGGGAGCAAATCATCTTCCCGGCCTCTGCTCTGTTCCCTGCTACTCCCTACCCGTCGCCACGCACGCCCAGTTCTTCGCCGTGGTCGCGCAGCCAGCGGTGCCAGCGGGCGTGGTCCGGCATCACGCGGGCGACGTGCGCCCAGTAGCGCGGCGAGTGATTGAGTTCGAGCAGGTGCGCCGCCTCGTGCAGCGCCACGTAGTGCAGCACTTCCAGCGGCGCCCGGCTGAGCAGCCAGTGCAGCCGGACATCGCCCGCCGCCGTGCAACTGCCCCAGCGCGAGCGGGTGGCACTCACCCGGACGCAGCGTAGGCGATCACGGGCGCCGAGCCGCGCGGCATAGTCCTCGACCAAAGCCGTGTAGGTCGACAAGACGGCGCGGCGGGTCCAGCGTTCGACCTCGGCGGCGAGGTTTTCCGCTGGCACAAGCAGTTCGTCGCCCACGCGCCGGGCCTGCGTCACCGGGGCGGCGCACAAGGTCAGACTTTCGCCCAGAAAGGCCAGCGGCGAGCCGTCGCTCAGCGCAGGCGGAGCCGGGCGGCGGCGCTGCTCGCCCAGGTGTTGCCGCAGCCAGCCCTGTTTGGCCTCCACGAAGGCGCGGATGGTCGCGTCGGGCAGCCCCGCCGGCGCGTAGGCCGTAATCACGCCGCCGCGCACTTGCAGCGCCAGCGTGCGGCGGCGGGCACTGCGGCGCACCTGCACGTCGAGGCCCGCCACCTGCCAGTGTGTCTCCGGAGCAGAGCGGGTCATGCCCACCGCACAGTGAGGCGTCATCTTTCCCTCAAACAGAGCACCCCCGAACAGGGGCGGGTCACAGCGCCTCCGGGCTGTCAGTCCATTCGGCCACCGGCACGAAGGTCACGCCCTCGCCGCTGACCGCTGTGACACGGTAGGCGCGGTCGAATTGCACCAGCAACTCGCCCCGGTCGAGCCAGCGCGGCGAGACGACCGGCTTGCGAAAGAAGAAATTGCCGTCGTCGTCGAGGGCGATGTGGGCACTTTTGGTAAAGCGGAATTCTACCACCTCGCCGTGCCGCTCGGTCCGCACCCGCACGCGAAAGGCCTGGTCGTCGTCTTGCTGCACGAAAGGGTGGGCCGTTCGCCGGGGCCGCAGAAAACCGAACATGCCCTAGGCTAGAGCAGTCCTGAGCAAAAGTTGAGGGTGGGCGGCTCCCCTTGCGTGTCACGTCTCTGTGAGAAAGTTCTCCTTACACTGCTCCGGATGTCTGGACTGCCCTTTTCCCCCACTCCCGCTGCGCCCGGCGACACCACGACGGCCTTCGGGATGCTGGGGCGGCAGTTGCAGTGGCGCCCGCTGCTGCTGGTGGGGCTGGTCATCGTGGGGCTGCTCGCCGTCACGTCCATTTCGCTCGAAACTGGCGACACCTGGGACCGGCAGTTCGACCGTCCGCTCTACTTCGCGGTCCTGCTCGGCAGTCTGGTGATGGCGGTGCGGCTGTGGCAACCGGGGCAGACATTGGCGCGCGCGAGCTGGCAGCTTCTGCAAGCGGTGACCGGCTGGCTGCTGCTCAAATTTGCCTTGCTGCTGCTGTTCGCTGCGCCGGGGATACTCGCCCGCGAACTGGTCGAGTCGCTGCTGTGGCTGCCCACCCTGCTCAACTGGGGGCTGATCAGCAGCTTCAACCTGGGCCGGGTGGCGCTGGGGCGGCGCATCACGCTGAGCTTTCTGGCCCTGAGTGCGCTGCTGTCGGGGGCGTGGCTGCTGCGCTGGGGCTGGGAGCCGCAGGTGATTCAGGTGCTGCTGCAACTGCTGCTCTCCTCGGCCACCGGGTACGTGTACATGTCGTATTTCATTCAGCGGGTGCAGCAATCGCGCTTCAGCGAGGGCGAGCACGAGACGCTGGCGCGGCTGGCCTACACCGACCTGCTGACGGGCCTGCCCAACCGCCTGCGGCTGCAAGAAGAACTGGAGCGGCGCACAGCGGCAGATGAAGCGTTCGCGGTGCTCATCATTGACCTCGACTCGTTCAAGGTCGTCAACGACACGCTCGGCCACAATGCCGGCGACACGCTGCTCTGCGCGGTGACCGAGGTGCTGCGGGCCTCGCCCGACACCCAGGCAGCCTTCCGACTGAATGGCGACGAATTCGTGGTGCTGCTGTCCGGCGTCAGCGGCCCCGAGGCGGTGGCAGTGGGGCAGTCGGTGCAGACCCGCGCGCTGCGCCACCCCCTGATGCAGCGCGAGGTCGCCAGCACCCTGAGCATCGGCGTGAGTCTTTACCCCGAGGACGCGAGCAGCGCCAGCGAGGTGTTGCGGCACGCCGACAGCGCCATGTCCGCCGTCAAGCGCAGCGGGCGCGGTCAGGTGCGGCGCTACCAGTCGGAATACGACGCGCAGACCGAGCGTTTTCAACTGTGGCGCGTGAGCTGGCGCAGGCGTTCTACGACGGCCAGGGCTTTTCGCTGGCTTATCAACCGATCTACGACCTGGCGAGCGGCGTACCGGTCAAGGTCGAGGCGTTGCTGCGCTGGCGCCACCCCCAGCTCGGCCAGATTTCACCCGCCGAATTTATCCCGATAGCCCAGCGCACCGGGCAAATCGCGCAAATCGGCCTGTGAGTGCTCGACGAAGCCTGCCGCGCGGCGCAGGCGTGGCCGCAACTGCGCCTGAGCGTCAATGTCAGCGCCGTGCAGCTCAGCCGCCCCGAGTTCGCCGCGCAATTGTTCGGCGTGCTCGACAGCACCGGCATGACCACGCAGCGCCTGGAGCTCGAACTCACCGAAACCGCCCTGCTGCACGAAAACGAACAGGTGCAGCTCAACATCGAGCAGCTCTACCGGCGCGGCATCGGCATCACCATCGACGATTTCGGGGCCGGGTATTCCAACCTGTCCCGGTTGCGGGCGCCCTGGGTGCGCGGCGTCAAGCTCGACCGCTCGCTGACCAGTGACCTGCCCGAACCCTCCGGCGAGTTCTCGCGTCAGCTCACGCGCAACGCTGTCAATCTGGCGCAGTATCAGCACACCGTGATTACCGCCGAGGGCCTGGAATCTGCCGCCCACGTCGAGGCCGCCCGCCAACTCGGCTGCCCGCTCGGGCAGGGCTACGCGCTCTCCTACCCGCTCACCGCCGAGCAGCTCAGCGGCCTGCTCGCGGCGCAAGAGCAATTCGCTCTGGCGTAATTAGAGCATTTGACATAAGACAATAGTCCGTGCAGTTTTGGAATTCAGCTAACCAAGCTGCGATAAACACGGCGTTTTTGTCCCTCCCTCCTTGCGGGGGAGGTTGGGATGGGGGAGCGCAAATGGCGTCCTAGACAGCAAGATCTTGATCGCCCTCTGTAACGACCACAAAACTGCACGAACCATTGATAAGAATGCCTTGCGTTTTTGACCCTCTACCTTGATGGGACTCGGAGAGCTGCACCGCAGAGAGGGCCTTGCGAAGCAAGGGGTGAGGGTGTCTTTTTCTTGTCAAATGCTCTAGGCGCGCCGCAGCAGCCCGGCGAGCAGCCGCACGTGGTCGGGCCAGCGGTCGAGTCGGATGTGCTCGTGCGCGGCGTGGGCTCCGTCGCCAGGCGCCCCCAGGCCGTCGAGGGTGGGCACCGTGGCGGCAGTGAAGTTGCCGTCGCTGCCGCCGCCGACGCTTTCGTGGCCGAGCGTGAAGCCGAGTTCACCCGCAATCTCCTGCGCCTGAGCAAACAGCCGCAGGGTGCCCTCGCCCTGCTCGAAGGGGGGCCGGTTCAGGCCGCCGCCGACTTCGCAGGTCACGCGGTCGTTGCTGGGGCGCCAGGCGCGCACGCCGCGCTCGATTCGCTCGGCTTCTTCCAGCGTTGAAACACGCACGTCCACCCCCAGGCGGCAGTGGTCGGGAATCACGTTCACGGCGCTCCCGCCCGAGATCAGGCCCACGCTGACGGTGGTGCCGACTTCCGGGCGGGCGAGGGCTTGCAGCGCCAGCACCGCTTCGGCGGCGGCGGTGATGGCACTCGCGCCGAGTTCGGGGCGGTTGCCCGCGTGACTCGCCACGCCGTGCAGGGTCAGCACGTAGTCGCCGGTTCCCTTGCGCCCGGTCTTGAGGTTGTGGCTGTCGGACACCGGCGGCTCGGGCACCAGCACCGCCCGCGCGCCCTGCGCCGCCGCCTCAATGTGCTCGCGGCTGCCCGGGCTGCCGATTTCCTCGTCGGGCGAGAGCAGCACCCGCACGCCGCCCTGGGGCCACTCGCCGCCCAGCGAGCGCAGCGCGTGAAACAGGCCCACGACGCCGCCCTTCATGTCGTAGGTGCCGGGGCCGTAGAGCCGCTCGCCGTCTTCGCGCCAGGGCATGCGGCCCAGCGTGCCGTGCGGCCACACCGTGTCGGCGTGGGTGAGGACCAGCAGGTAAGGGCCGTCCGCTGGGCCGAAATGAAAGGAGCGGGTGCCGCCGGGCAGCGCGTGCGTCTCGGCGCCGAGGTCGCGCGCCCAGCCTTCGACCACGTCCATGACCCGCGCCACGGCGGCGGGGTCGCTCGACGGCGACTCGATATCCACCAGCGTCCGCAGGTCGCGCAGCATGGTGGGAAGGTCGGGGAAAGCGTCAGCGGAGGGTCCGGTCATGGGGTCATGCTAAGCCGCGAACGCTGACGCGCGCCTTCGTGCCCGCGGCCACCTTGCCCCGGCGCCGTCAGCGGGCTAGACTGACCTGTTGGCCCTCTGACCCGCTCGCGGCCAGGGGCCACGCGCCGGCGCCTCCGCGCTGGCCGCACTTCGAGTTTTCTTTCCCTCCGAGGGGTGGTTATGGCAGAAAAAGATATCGACAAGCTCCTTTCCCTGACCGACAGCAAGTACCGCCTGTCGGTCGTGACCGCCAAGCGCGCCCTGCAACTGCGCAGCGGCGCCCCCAGCGTGCTCCCCGTCGAGCAGCGGGTCCGCACCCACAACCTGGTCACCCAGGCGATGCGCGAACTCGCCACCGGGCAGCTCACGGTGGGCACCAACCTGATCGACGAGCAGCGCTTCCACCAGGACTACGTGCGCCAGCGTCAGGCCCAGTTGCAGGCGCAGCTCAACGCCGAGCGCGAGCGCGAACGCGACTGAGCAGCAGCAAAAAAGCGGCGTAGCGGGGCAACCCACACGCCGCTTTTTTATTGTCTTTTACAGCCGCACCGGATAAGGCAACGTCCCCTCATAGATGGCGCGGCCCACGATGGCGCCTTCAATGCCCTCCTCGGCGAGCAGGCGCACGTCATTCGTGTCGGCCACGCCGCCGCCCACGATCAATTCGCCGTGCCACAGCCCGCGCACCTGCCGCATCAGGTCACGGTCCAGGCCGCGCAGGGTGCCGTCGCGGGTCACGTCGGTAAAAATCAGGGTTCGCAGCCCAGCCTCCGCCAGCCGGGGGGTCAGGTCGGCCACGCTCACGCCGCTGCCTGCTGCCCAGCCGTGGGTGGCGACTTCCAGACCGCGCGCGTCGAGGCTGACGACCACCCGCTCCGGCCCGTATTCGGCAATCAACTCGGCCACCAGTTCGGGATTGCGGACCGCCGCCGTGCCGATCACGACCCGCGCGACGCCCGCCGTGAGGAGGGATTGCGCCGCCGCCCGGTCGCGCACGCCGCCGCCCACTTCGACCGGCACGCCCAGCTCGCGCACGATTTCGGCGATGACGGCGCGGTTCTCGCCGCGTCCGGTGGCGGCGTCGAGGTCCACCAGATGCAGAAACCCGGCGCCCAGGGTGACCCAGTGACGCGCGGCGGCGCGCGGCGAGTCAAAATACACGGTTTCGCGGTCAGGGTCGCCCTCGTACAGCCGCACGGCGCGGCCCGACTGGATGTCCACGCAGGGAATGACCTGAGGCAAAGGAAGCGTCATGGCGAGCAGAATAGGTCAGCGCGCCGCGCGGGCCCGGCAATTCGCCTGGATGGGGGTAAGGGCAGCGCCCTGCACGTGCATTTGTCCCAGAGCATTTGACAAAAGGATCGTTTCCCCTTTTGTCCGGGCAAAGCGAGTGAATTTTAACGAGCAGGACGGAGAATGGAGTGGTGCGGGGTGCCGTTCCACGCACCACGGAATTCGGAGAACTGCTCTATGGTAAGGCCGTGAATCTGGGGGGCAGGGTACTGATCTATGGACTGGGGCGCAGCGGACGCGGCGTGGCCCATTTTCTGCACGGCGAGGGGGTATCGGCCTTCTGGCACGACCTGCGCCCGGCGCCGGAAGACGAGGCGCTGATGCGGCAGCTCGGGCACCGGCAGGCCGATCTGGGCGGCACCTACGACCTGGTGGTGGCGGCGCCGGGCGTGCCGATCGACCACCGTGACCTGCGGGTGCTCGCCGGGCGCGGCGCCGAGATCATCGGCGAGGTGGCGCTCGCGGCGCGGCTGCGGCCAGAGCTCCCGATGGTCGGCATCACCGGCACGGCGGGCAAGGGCAGCACCACCGTTTTGATCGCGCAACTGCTGCGGGCGTGTGGCCTGCGGGCGCGGGAAGGCGGCAACATCGACCCGCCACTGCTCGATGTGGTGGACGACGCCGAGGTCGCGGTGGTCGAACTCAGTTCCTTTCAGCTCGAGCGGGTGCCGGGGCTGCGGCTGCCAGTGGCCGTCATCACCAATCTCGGCGTGGACCACCTCGACCGCCACGGCAGCGTGGAGACCTACCACGCCGCCAAACTCAACATCACGGCGGGCCAGCAATCAGGCGACGTGCTGGTGCGGCCCGCCGACCTGCCGGTGCCGACGCGGGCGCAGACCGTCACCTTCACCCCCGAGCGGCTGTGCCTGCGGGACGGTCAGGAAGTGTTGCCCGTGGCTGACCTGCCGCCGGGTGTTCATCCCGCCAACGCCGCCGCCGCGTTGCTCGCCGCCGAGGCGCTGCTGCGGCACCTGGGCCGCGCGGTGGACCCGGCGGTGCTGGCGGACGCTCTGCGCGCGGCGCAGCCGGTCAAGGGCCGCTTCGAGACGGTGGGGCAACTCGGCGAGGTCGGCTTTATCGAGGACTCCATCGCCACCCGGACCATCGCGGTGGAGTCGGCGCTGCGCCAGGCGCGGCCCCCGATTGCCTGGCTGGTCGGCGGGCGCGACAAGGGAGCCGAACTCGCCCCGCTGCGGGCCGCCGCCGAGGGCCGGGTCACGCGGGTGATCGCCTTTGGAGAAGACGGCGAGGCGCTGGCGCGGGACCTGGGCCTGCCTTTCGAGGTTATCAAGGCTGAGACGGGCGACGAGAGCATGGACCGCGCCGTGCGCGCCGGGTGGGAGGCACTGGGCGGGGCCGGGGGCACGGGCACGGTCCTGCTTGCTCCGGTGGGCACCAGTTTCGACCAGTTCCGCGATTACCAGCAACGCGGCGCGAGCTTTCGCCGGGCGGTGCAGGCGCTGCTCGGCACGCAGTCCGGCTCCGGAGAAAGCGCGTGAGCCTGCAACTCCTGATCGCGCAGGTGCTGCTGCTGCTGCTCGGCTCGCTGGGCATTTCCGCCGCCGCGCCCGACCTGATCGTGAAACACGGCCTGCGGGCCTTGCTGGCGGTCGCTCTCACCTTCGCCGTCGCCCGGATTCGCCCGCGCACGCTGCTCAAGTGGGGCACCAACGTCTGGATCGTGGCACTGGTGCTGCTGGTGCTGGTGCTGTTCATCGGGCAGGGGTCACAGGACAGCCCCGGCGTGCGGCGCTGGCTGAGTATCGCCGGGCAGGAATTCCAGCCCTCCGAGTTCGCCAAGCTCGCGCTGGTGCTGCAACTCGCCTCGTTCTTCTCGCGCCGGGGCGTGCAGAACAAGCTGCTGAGCGCCACCGGCATGATCATAGCGACCACGGCCCTGGTCATTTTCGAGCCCGACCTGGGCACCAGTGTCCTGACCTTTGGGCTGGGCATCATCGTGATGTACGCCGCCGGGGTGCGGCTCTTCAACATCGGCGGGCTGGTGCTGGCGCTGGGGCTGTTTTCCCTCCCCTTCGTCAACAGCTACCTCGAAAGTCACCCTTACATCCTCAAGCGCTGGACCGGGCATCAGGTTCGCGACGACGGGGTCGTGACCGGCCTCGACCAGATCGGCATGGCGCACCGCGACCTCAACTACGGCGGCTGGTGGGGGCAGGGGCCCGACGGCCCGCGCTGGGAATACTTCGCGGCGCACACCGACATGGTGGTGGCGGCGGTAGGCTTTTCGAGCGGGCTGCTCGGCGTGCTCACGCTTCTGTTCGCCTACTGGCTGATCGTGTCCACCGCGCTGCAAGTCGCGCAGCTCGCCACCCGCATCCGGCCCATGAGCGCCGAGATTCACGGGGCGAGCATCCTCGCCATCGGCTGCATGTTTTTGGTGGTCGGGCAGGCGTTCGTCAACCTCGCCGTCGCCGCCGGGCTGTTTCCGGTGACCGGGGTGCCGCTGCCGCTCGTCAGCTACGGCTTTTCCTCCATGCTGACCATGAGCGTGGCGCTGGGCATCATTCACTCGGCCATGCGCGAGGTGCGCCGCCAACTGCCGGTCGAGGTCAAGATGGACGACTTCGTGGGGGCCGCGGCGGACGACTGACCCGGAATAGGAAGAAAAGAGAACCGGCCAGCCTTTAGAGTGCTGGCCGATTTTCTTTTTGGGACTCAGCGCACCGTGTTGCGCCCCCCGTTCTTGGCGTCGTAAAGGCGTTCGTCGGCGCGCGAGAACAACTGATTGAGGTCATCGTCGGGACGCAGGGCCGCCACCCCGAAACTGGCGGTGACTGGCAGCCCCGCAATCTCCGTGTCGCTGACCGCCTGCCGCAGCCGCTCGGCGAGCGCCAGAGCGTCGTCGCGCGCCACGCCCGGCAGCACCGCCATGAACTCCTCGCCGCCCCAGCGCCCCACCATGCCGGCCCCGCCCACATTGCGCCGCAGCCGCTTGGCGAAGGCCCGCAGCACGTCGTCGCCTGCACCGTGTCCGTGGACGTCGTTGACCTGTTTGAAGTGGTCGATGTCGGCCAGGATGACGCTCAGGGGCGAGTTGGTGCGCCGCGCCGTGTCCAGCGCACGTTGCAGCTCGCTCTCAAGCGCCGCGCGGCCCGCCACGCCGGTCAGGGCGTCGAGCCGCGCAGCCTGCAACTCACCGCTGGTTTGCTCGTGAATCGAGAGGTATCGCTCGATGAACCCGGCGATCAGGTACTGCGTGAGCAGCAGCGTGAGCACCACGAACAGTCCGGTCATCCAGGCGAGCGTCTGGTCGGGGGTCAGCGGCCCGGCGCCGAGCAGCAGCAGGGCCATCAGCGCGATCACCAGCAGCCCGATGACCAGCCCCAGCCGCGAGCCCAGCAGCAGCACATACGAGGGAAAGGCCACCATAACCCACAGCAGGTGGGTGATCTGATCACTGAAATTGTCCGACGCCAGCTCGTGCTGCGCGCCGTAGAACGAGAGCAGCGTCACCACCAGCTGCGCGGCCACCCGCATCCGGAACGAGCGGAGCTTGCCTGCCAGCGCCAGGACGAACACCACGCCGCAGACCCCCACGCCCGCGAGCTGGGCCGTGCTGAGCGGCGAGCCGGTCAACACCGAGCAGAACGCTGCGTAGATCACGTAGGCGCCGCAGGCCACAGCCACCAACCGGTCACGGGCGCGCGCAAAGAGTGCGGACACCACGGGAAGGGAAGGGGCAGAGGACTCAGGCATGGTCATGGGAGAGGAACTGGGAGAGGACAAGACTGCGGCCAGACGGCAGCTTCACACCGGAAGCCGTCTGCCACAGTGCAGGTTCAGGCGGGAGGGCTCCCGCCGGGCCGCTCAGGAAAGAAGTTCGCCGTCCCCGAAAAACAGCGCCAGTTCGCGCTCGGCGCTCTCGGGGCTGTCGCTGCCGTGGGTCACGTTCTCGCCGGTGCTGGTGGCGAAGTCGGCGCGGATGGTGCCGGGGGCGGCGTTGGCGGGGTTGGTCGCGCCCATCATGGCCCGCCAGCCGGCGATGGCGTTTTCGCCTTCCAGCGCGATGGCGACGACCGGCCCGCCGGTGATGAAGTCCACCAGTTCACCGAAGAAAGGACGCTCGCGGTGCTCGCCGTAGTGCTGCTCGGCGGTTTCGCGGGGCATCATCATCTGCTTGAGGCCGACCACGCGGTAGCCTTTGTTGTGAATGCGGGCGAGAATTTCAGGGGTCAGGCCCCGGCGCACGCCGTCGGGCTTGATCATGGCAAAAGTCCGTTCCATACCGGACGTCAGGATAGCAGTTGACTGGCTTACAAACCGCTGACCGCCGGCGCGGTAGCCACCGACCCAATACCCCCCACACCCGGGGGTACACGCTAGCCTGCGTTCATGCTCACGCTCAGCGAAGCGGCCCGCCGTCCCGTGACCGAGGTGGGCCAAGACACCCACCGTCTCGCCGCGCAGGGAACCGCCGGGATGCTGGTGCCCGCCGCCTTCGAGGAGGCGTACTACCTCGGCGTGAACCTGCCCGAGCAGCTCGCCCGGCTGTTCGCGCCGGTCCACCCGCAGCGGATAGACGAGGACCTGCTCGACGGCCTGTGCGAGCAGGCGCAGACGCTGGTGCGCGGCAGTTCGCTGTCCGACGACGCGGTGCAAGTGTTTTACCGGGCGCTGAAAAATGCTGGTTTGGACAGCGGCCCCCTGGAGCTGCGGCGCCCCGACGAACCCCAGCGCGAGGCGGCGCAGGTGCGGCCCCCAGGCACGGCGGCGCTGCACGCGCTCAAGCGGCTGTGGGCGCAGGACTGGGCGTTTGACGCGGTCCTCGCGCGGCTGGACGACACCGGCGGCATCGGTGTGGACGCGCGCCCAACTTTGTTGCTGCGTTCTGGTAGCTGAAGCTCTCGCCTTCCTAGCCTTGACGTTCTGC
Organism: Deinococcus radiodurans R1 = ATCC 13939 = DSM 20539; assembly: GCF_000008565.1. Classification (GTDB taxonomy): domain Bacteria; phylum Deinococcota; class Deinococci; order Deinococcales; family Deinococcaceae; genus Deinococcus; species Deinococcus radiodurans. Next base: position 2,499,100 of record NC_001263.1, read on the forward strand.
CGTGCTGCCCCGTACGACCAGCCGGGTCGGCAACGGCGATGGATTCAGGACCTCAGGGTCTAAAACCTCGCCGGATAGTTGCGCCAGCAGGGCCTCTCCCACCCGGCGTCCTTTCTCGGCGGTGGGTTGCCAGACGGTGGAGAGATTCAGCGCAGCGCTGAGCGGCACGTCGTCATACCCGATGAGGCTGAGGTCCTCAGGCACGCGGCGGCCCAGCGTTTGCGCGGCCTGATAGGCGCCCTGGGCCAGCACATCGCTCATGCACAGCAGGGCGGTGACTTCGGGCTGGGCGGTGAGCAATGCGCGGGCCTGCGCCTCGCCGTCGGCGGGGGTGTTCTGGGAGCACTCGTAGGGCCACAGCCGCGCCGCGTCCGCTCCAGCCCGGTACCCGCGCAGGCGCTCGGCGGTGGTGTGGTAGGCGGCCTGCGCCTCACGTTTAGGGGACACGGGACCACCCAGCGGCTCGGGGCCGAGTTCCAGGCACAGCACGCCGATGTCGCGGTGCCCGAGCGCCACGAGGTGTGCGGCGGCGGCCCGCGCTCCACCCGCGTCGTCAATCCCTACGCCCACCGCACCAGGCTGCGGCTGCTGGTCCACCAGCACGGTGGGCAACCCGCGCTCCAGCACGGCGGCGAGCAGGTCGCTGCCCTCCGAAGCGCAGTAGAGAATCAGGCCGTCCACGCTCGCCGAGCGCACCGGGGCCGGGTCCTGTGAAGCCGAGAGCAGCAGCAGGTTCAGCCCCTCGGCCCGCAGCGAGCGCGACAGGCTGCCCAGAAACAGCGCGGCGGCGGGGTCGGCAAAGGCGTATTCCAGCGGCGCGTCGTACACCACGCCGATAACCCCAGTCTTGCCCCGGCGCAGGCTGCGGGCAAGCGGGTCGGGGCCCTGGTAGCCGAGGTCGCGGGCCGCCGCCAGCACCTTGTCGCGCAGCCCCGCCGAGAGCTGGTCGGGGCGGTTGTAGGCGTTGCTGACCGTCGCCACCGATACTCCCACCGCGCGGGCCACGTCGCGCAGGGTGGCCCGTGGGCGGGCGGAACCGGGCGCGGCTTTGGCGGCAGACATGGCCGGATGCTACCTTATGTCCGCAACTGAAACGATTCAGTCTGCCTATGCCATCTCATACGGCTTTCCTCCTCTGCCGAGCAGCTCTGCGAGTCGCATCCGCTCTGCTTCGCAGCTTTGCAAGTCGAATCGAATCCAAAATATCTGGATGCAACTGGAATCCGTATCAGGAGCCTGTATGACGACCACCGCCGCGCCTGTTCCCCGCTCGCCCGCCGCCGAGCGCGCCCGCCTCGCGGTGAGCGCCGTGTTTCTGATTAACGGAGCGCTGTTCGCCACCTGGGCAGTCAACATTCCGGGGGTGCGGACGGCGCTGCACCTCACCGAAGCGCAGGTCGGCGCGGCGCTGCTGGCGGTGGGGCTCGGCAGCCTGTTGTCCATGCCGCTCACCGGGGGCTGGGTGGCGCGCTGGGGAAGCGGCAGGGTCACGGCGCTGCTCGCTCCCCTGACCATGCTGTCGCTGCTGCCGCCTTTTTTCATGCCGTCGCTGTGGTGGCTGACTGCTGCGCTGGGGCTGCTGGGTGTCCTGAACGGCGCGCTGGACGTGGCGATGAACGCGCAGGGCGTGACGGTGGAAAAGGCACTGGGCCGCCCGGTGATGAGCCGCCTGCACGCTTATTTCAGCCTCGGTGGGGTGGTGGGGGCGCTGCTCGGCACCGCGCTGGTCGGGCGGGTGCCGATGCTGGCGCACGTGGGCGGCGTGGCGCTGCTCTCCACTCTGACGGCGCTGGTCGCCGGGCGCTTTCTGCTGGCCGACGCACCGACGGAACCCGAAACGGCGCAGGCGGACGCACCCACTCCCCGCTCCGGCCTCTCCCCCGCCGCGCTGCTGCTGGGCGGGCTGTGCTTTCTGGGGATGCTCTCGGAAGGCGCGCACTACGACTGGGCGGCGCTGTATTGCCGCGACGTGCTGGGGCTGCCGGGCGGACAGGCGGGCGTCGGCTACGCGGCCTTTGTCACCACCATGACGCTGGGCCGCTGGTTCGGGGACCGCGCCCGCGCCCGCTTCGGCGACGTGGCGATGGTGCGGGCCGGGGCGCTGCTCTCGGCACTCGGGCTGGGGCTGGCGCTGCTGGTGCGCGAGCCGTGGCCCGCCACGCTGGGCTTCGCGCTTTCGGGCCTGGGCCTGAGCAACGTGGTTCCGGTGATGTACGGCGCGGCGGGACACGCCCTGCACGGCAGGGGCATCGCGCAGGTCGCCACCATCGGCTACGGGGGCTTTTTGCTGGGGCCGCCGCTGATCGGGTTTCTGGCGCAGCATTCCGGACTGCCCGCCGCGCTGGGCCTCGCGGTGGCGGGGTCGGCGCTGGTGGCGGGGCTGGGTGGCGTGGCCTTCAGGCTGATTCGGCGGACGGCACCCCCGGCCTGATGAGCCATTTGGCCTAGCTTTCACTCAAGCTGCCATTATTCGGCCATGTCCAAACCCTACCCGCAGTCGCCGCGTGGCGACCATGTTGACGTGTATCAAAACGCCGCAGGCCAGGAAGTGCGGGTGCCCGACCCCTACCGCTGGCTGGAAGACCCGGACAGCCCCGAGACGCGCCGCTGGGTGGAGGCGCAAAACGCGGTGACGGAGGACTTTCTCGCCGCGTTGCCTGCCCGCGCCGCTTACCGTGAGCGGCTGACCGCGCTGTGGGACTACCCGCGCGACGGCCTGCCCTGGGAGCGCGGCGGGCGCTACTTCCGCACCTTCAATCCGGGGCTGCTCAATCAGCCGGTCCTGCAAACCGCCGACTCGCCGCGTGGCCCGTGGCACGAGCTGCTTGACCCCAACGCCCTGAGCGCGGACGGCACGGTGGCGCTGATGGGCGCGTCGGTGAGCCAGGACGGCACGCAACTCGCCTACGCCACCCAGAGCGGCGGCAGCGACTGGCTGACCTGGCAGGTGCGCGACGTGGCGAGCGGGGAGGACACCGGCGAGCCACTGCGCTGGAGCAAATTCAGCGGCGCGGCGTGGCTCCCAGACGGCAGCGGTTTCTTTTACTCCGCCTACGACGCGCCCGGCGAAGGGGAAGCGCTGACCGGCGCGAACAAAAACCAGCGGCTGATGTTTCACCGCCTCGGCACCCCGCAGGACGCTGACGAACTCGTGCTGGAGCGCCCCGACCAGCCCGACTGGGGCTTCGCCGCCGAAGTGACTGAGGACGGCGCGTGGCTCGCAGTGCAGGTGTGGCTCGGCACCAGCCCGAAAAACCTGCTGTGGGTGCGGCCCCTAGGGAAAGAGGGACCGGGCAGTGGCGACTTTCAGCCCCTGGTGAATGACTTCCAGGCGATGTACCAGCTCGTCGGCAGCGACGGCAACACGCTGTTTCTTCAGACCGACGAGGACGCGCCCCTCGGCAAGCTCATGGCATGGAACATCCGCACGGGCGAGCGCCGCGACCTGCTGCCCGAGGGAGCAGACAAACTGGAACAGGTGCTGACGGTGCCCGGCGGCTTTCTGGCGCTCACGCTGCACGACGCCAGCCACCGCCTGACACTGTATGACCGGAACGGCGAGCGCCAGCGCGAGATAGAGCTGCCCGCGCTCGGCACCGTGAGCGTGAGCGCCGAGCAAGACAGCTCCGAAGTCTTTGTCGCCTTCACGTCCTTCCTGGTGCCGTCCCGCCCTTACCGGCTAAAACTGCCCGGCGGCGAGTTGGAACCGCTCGCCGACCCCGCGCTGGATTTTGACGCGGCGACCTACGAAGTGACCCAGGAATTCGCGATGAGCAAGGACGGCACCCGCGTGCCGATGTTTATCGTGGCCCGTAAAGACGCGCCCAGAGACGGCAGCAACCGCACGCTGCTCTACGGCTACGGCGGCTTCAGCATCAGCCTGACCCCAGCCTTCAGCGCCTCGCGGCTGGCGTGGCTGGAGCGCGGCGGCGTGTTCGTGCAGGCCAACCTGCGCGGCGGCGGCGAGTACGGCGAGGCGTGGCACGAGGCGGGCACGCTGGGGCGCAAACAAAACGTCTTCGACGACTTTGCCGCCTGCGCCGAGCACCTCGCCCGGCAGGGCTGGACCCGCCCGGAGCGCCTCGCCATTCAGGGCGGCAGCAACGGTGGCCTGCTGGTGGGCGCCTCCATCACCCAGCGCCCGGAACTGTTCGGCGCAGCGGTGGCGCAGGTCGGTGTACTCGACATGCTGCGCTACCACCTCTTCACCATCGGCTGGGCCTGGGCAAGCGACTACGGGCGCAGCGACGACCCCGAGATGTTCGCCACGCTGCACGCCTACTCGCCGTTGCACAACCTGAAAGAGGGAACCCGCTATCCCGCCACCCTCATTACCACCGGCGACCACGACGACCGGGTGGTGCCCGCCCACTCCTACAAATTCGCCGCCGAGTTGCAGCGCGTGCAAGCGGGGAGCGCCCCCACCCTCATCCGCATCCAGACCCGCGCCGGACACGGAGCCGGCAAACCGACGGCGCTGGTCATAGAGGAAGCCGCCGACATCTGGGCTTTTCTAGAGGAGGTGCTGGGCGGCTGAGGCAGAGAGTCAGGGAACAGGCTTTTCTCCCTTGAACGCCCGCAGCAGTTGCCCGCGCTCGCGCAGGGCGTGCTGAAACTTCTGGGCGTCGTTGAGATTGAGGGGAGCGGCGCCCAGCGCCTTTTTCTCGGTTTTCTCGGTGGAGGTGCGGGGCGTTGCGGTAAGCCCCTCGCCTCCAAAGCGCCGCGCCCGGAACATGCCGGGGTGCTCCTCGAAGACGGCAATCACGTCGTCGGGGAGCGTTTCCAGATGCGCGGCAAAAGTCAGCTCCTGAAGCAGCTCGGCATTCGCGGCGGCGCCCCCCAGCTCGGTCAGCAGGCGGTCAATCAGGGCAAACACGCGGGCGGCGTAGGCCTCCACCTCGGTCTGGGTGGGCAGGTAGCCCCGGTGAATTACCCGATTGCGAAAGTCGCTGCCCAGGCTTTTGCCGTCCATGAAATCGGGCTCGCGGCCCTCGCGCAGCAGGTAGGCGAGGGTCATCATGCCGAGTTGCCGCTCCGACTGGCTGGCGACGTGCCGCCACGTCCGGTCCAGAGTCGCCTGCGCCGCCGCGAAATCGCCGCCCTGCGCCGCTGCCCGTTCCAGTGCGTGCGACTTGACGTAAAACTCGAAAAAGCGTTCCAGCGCTGCCGCGAAGCTTGCCACCGCCTCACGCGCGTACCCGTCGAGCAGCGCCCGCGTGCCGAGGTCGAACAGCAGCTCGAACTTCTGCTTGCGGACAAAGACGCACGACCTGCCGCCGCAGTGGGGACAAGTCAGGTCGTGGATATGGCTGTCGGTGAACTCGGCCTGCATTTCCCGCGTGCAGTGGGGGCAGGCGGTGGGAAAGCGCATGGTCGGAGCTTACCCCAGCAGCCGAACGGTGGTCAGAGCTTCTGATTATTTGACCCTCTACCCTGGTGGGAGAGGGCCTTGCGAAGCAAGGGGTGAGGGGGTCTTTTTCCAGGCTCAGGGCAACTGAGCCGTCTGCGGCGCAATCACGTAGCTCAGCCCGCCGCTGTGCGCCAACCACAGCTTCTCGAAGGCGGCGCGGGGGTAGACCGTCCGCACGCCCGCGTCGTTGGGCGCCGCCGGGTCGTTGAGCACCGGGTTGCCCTGCGCGTCGAAGCCGATGAGGACCATCAGGTGCCCGTTGCTGCTCGGAATGGGGGCGCCCGGCAGTTCGCCTTTTTTCCAGCCCAGGCTGACCGCCAGCGGAAACCCGGCGGCGGTGTACTTCTCGGCGGCGCTCAGGCTCGGCAGTCGGGTGACGAAGGCGCGCATCCCCTGTTCGCCCGCGTAGGCCACGTTGAACGACCAGTTGCCGGTGCCGTCGTAGGCTTTGTCATAGGTTCCGGCGGCGGCCTGCGGCACCGTGACCGGCGTGCCCAGCGCGGCCAGAATCATGCTGACGCTGGTGGGGCTGCACCACGCCTCGCCGCCGTTGGGGTAGAGCATCTGCGAGCGCTGCGGCACCACCCCGATGCGGCCCCAGGCCCGGCGGTCACTCGCCTCGCCCAGCCGCTCGGAACGCCGCGCCCAGTCGCTGGTCGTGAGCCCCAGCAGCCGCAGCGTGGTGCCCGACCCGCGCAGGGTCACGCGGTATTGCAGGGTGGTCGCCTTCGCTTTCAGCTTGAGCGTGTCGGTCAGCACCTGCCCGGCGTTGTCTTTTTGCCCGTCCAGGCTGGTGCGGCCCTCCGCGGCGCTCCACGTCCCGAAGGAGTACCAGGGGCTCCACGCGCCGCCCGTCAGCCCCACCCGCACTTCCAGGGTCAGACTACCCGCTGGCCCGGTCGTGGTGTTCCAAGAGGGCACGAGCTGGTCAAAGGCCGCCACCGTCAGCGGCGCCGAGGTCAGGGTGCCGCTGCCGATGCCGTCGGGCACCGCTACGCTGTCACCTTGGCGGACCAGGCCGCTGAGTTCGGCACTTTGCCAGTCGGCGGCGCGCTCAAAGAGGGTGGTGGTCGTGGCGGGGTAGGTCAAGGTGGACGCTCCGGCGCTCCCGAGCAGAGCGAAGGTCATGGCGAGGGTGCGAAAAGTAAGCATGTTGCACCGCCGACTATGCCGCCCCCCCCTGATGTGGGGATGAGGGCCGCCCGCGCCTCAGCCCGCACCCGCAACTCAATAGGCCGCGCCCTGAAGGAAGAGCAGCGCCTCGGGCAGCGCCTCGCGCCACGTCACCCAGTTGTGCCCGCTGGGGTATTCGCGGTACTGGTGCGGCAACCCCTCGTCGGCGAACAGCGCGGCCAGGCGGCGATTCGGGCCGGTCAGCCATTCCAGCGTGCCGACATCCAGGCTGATTCTGAGGTGCCGGGGCAGGTCGCCAGCCAGCTGTTCGCGCAGCCACTCGCCCGCCGTGGTCGTGTCGATGACGCCGTTGGCATAGGTTGCGCCGGGCCGGGCGATGAAGGCGCCGGAGTGACTCGCCACCCGCCCGAACAGCTCCGGGTGCCGGCTGCCGAGGTACAGCGAGATCAGCCCGCCAAGGCTCGCGCCCCACAGCCCGCGCACGCTGGCGGTCGCCAGGGGGCCTTCTATCCGGGGAAAAACCTCCTGCTGCAAGAACTCCAGGTAGCGGTCGTTGAGGTAATACTCCTCGTTGCGGTCGCCGGGCTCCACGAAGACGAGGACGGCGGGTTCGGCCTCCCCCGCCTCCACCGCGCGGTCGAGCAGTTCGCCGAGCTGCCCGATGCGGTAAAACGCCACCCCGTCCTGCACGTAGTAGACCGGCAGCGCCTGCCCTGGCGTGTGCCCATACGGCAGATGCACGATGGCGCGGCGCTTGCCGGGAAAGACGGTGCCGTCCCAGCTCAGGCGCTCCACCGTGCCCCGGCGCGTCGCCTCGGGCCGCTGCCACAGCGGATGCCGGGCGTACTCGCCCACCACGGCGGCGCGGGGGTAGGTCCACCAGGGATTGAGCGACTTGCGGTCGTTGTCAGGGTCGGCAAACGGCTCGCCCGCCGCGTCCACCCAGGCGTACTCCACCCAGGCGCCGCGCGGCAGGGTCAGGGTCAGCGGCTCGCCCGCCCGCACCGGCAGGGGGTCGCGCTTGCGCCAGTCGGTCATGTCGCCGATCAGCCCGGTCGCCCCCGCCGGGGGAGTAAACGTCACCTGTTGCCCACGCACCGAAACAGCCATGCAGGGCATTGTACGGCGGCGTCCCAAAGCAAACCGCCGCCCAGATGAACCGGGCGGCGGAGACGGTTACGGTCAGTCCTGACGTTGCGGGAAGTTCTGCTGCCGGTAGCCCCGGTACTCCTCGCGCAGCTCGCGCTTGAGGAACTTGCCGGTGGCGCCGATGGGCAGGGCGTCGGTGAACACGGTGGCGTCGGGCAGCCACCACTTGGCGAACTTGGGCGCGATGAACTCGGTCAGCTCCTCGTGCGTGGCCGCCTGACCGGGGCGCAGCACCACCACCGCCAGCGGGCGCTCGTCCCACTTGGGGTCGTCCATGGCGATCACGGCGCACTGCGCGACCGCCGGGTGGGCCATGATCGCGTTTTCCAGTTCCACCGAGCCGATCCACTCGCCGCCCGACTTGATGAGGTCCTTGGAACGGTCCTGAATGTGCATGTAGCCGCGCTCGTCCAGCGTGGCGATGTCGCCGGTGTCGAACCACAGGTTGCCGTCCAGGGTCAGGAAGCTGCTCGCGCCCTCACCTTTGAAGTAACTGTCGGCGATCCAGGGGCCCCGGCACAGCAGCCGGCCCATCGCCGCGCCGTCGTGGGGCAGCACGTTGCTGTCGTCGTCCACGATTTCCAGTTCCACCAGCGGCACCGGACGGCCCTGTTTGGCCCGCAGCGCGTAGCCCTCGTCGCTGCGCGGGTCCATATTGAGCGGCAGGGTGCTGGCGGTGCCGAGGGGATGGGTTTCGGTCATGCCCCAGGCGTGCAGCAGGCGCAGGTTATGCCGCTCCTCGAAGGCGCGAATCAGCGACTCGGGCGCGGCGCTGCCCCCCACGATCAGGCGCTCCAGCCCGCTGAGGTCGTAGGGTTCGCCCGCCTGCTTGGCGCGGTCGAGTTCGCTCAGCAGGCCCATCCAGATGGTCGGCACGCCCGCCGTGCTCGTCACGCCCTCGTCCTGCATGAGCTGGGCAATGGACTTGCCGTCGGTGAACACGCCGCTGAAGACCTGCTTGGCCCCGTACATGGCGCAGGTGTAGGGCAAGCCCCAGGCATTGACGTGAAACATCGGCACGATAGGCAGCACACTGTCGGCTTCGCCTACGTTCAGCGCGTCTTTGGGGGCGCTCGCCAACGAGTGCAGCACGGTGGAGCGGTGCGAGTACAGCACGCCCTTGGGGTTGCCGGTGGTGCCGCTGGTGTAGCACATGGCGGCGGCGTCGTTCTCGTCGAGCTGCGGATAGTGCGTCAGCGGCTCTTGGCTCATCACCCACTGGTCGTAGTCCGCCACACCGGGGATGGGTTGCGGCAGGCCGCCCAGCACGAAAACGTGTTCCAGCTTGGGGCAGGCCGCCCGAATGGCCGGAATCATCGCCGCAAAGACATTTTCAATGAGGAGCACCCGGTCCTCGGCATGGTTGAGAATCCAGGCCACCTGCTCGGGGTGCAGCCGGATGTTGACGGTGTGCAGCACGAAGCCCGCGCTCGGCACGCCGAGGTACGCCTCCAGATGTCGGAAGGAATTGACCGCCAGCGTCGCCACCCGGTCGCCAGGTTGCAGCCCCAGTGCTTGCAAGCCCGCGCCGAGGCGCAGTGCCCGGTCCGCCACCTCACCGTAGGTGGTGCGGTGGGTTTGGGCGATGGGCTGACCCTGCGCGTCTTTGCCCGCTGGCAGCAGACTGACGATCTCGCGTTCGGCAAACCCGGTGCGGGCACGCTCCAGAATGAAGGGGATGGTGAGGGGCACGGGCATCATGTTGCTTCTCATGGGAAAACCTCCAGGGCCGGAAACGTGAAGACAGCGGGAGCAGAGGCTCTCGCTGATGGACGCGGCGGTGAGGGCCACAGAATAACGAAAAAAGCCCCCCTGGGGAGGGAGGCTTTTTAGTTGGGTGCTTGTACTTCTTACTTCTGGACGGTTTCGCCGTAGAAGCTGTACGCGCCGGCGGTGCCGCTCACGATGCCGTTGAACTGGTCGTAGGAGAACAGGTTCACGTTGTCGTTGTTGCCGAAGGTGCGACCGAAGTAGAAGTCGTTGAGCAGGTCGCTGTTGAAGTCGAACTTCTGCTGGGTGTTGGCGGTGTCGCTGCTGCCCAGTTCAACCCAGGGGGTCCGGATGCGCCAGTTGTTGCCGCGCTGGTTCGCCAGGTTGCCCGCGTTGACGTAAGCGCTCCGCAGGGTGGGGTCAGTGTTCAGCTGGTAGTCACGAATACGGTTCCACTGGGTGGCATCGAAGCGACCATAGGCACCGACGTTACGGATCTTCTCGGTGATGGCGGTTTCGGTGGCTCCACGGGGGAGGTAAGCGTTGGTGGTCAGCGTGCCGACCGAATCCAGGCTCAGGATGTTATCCAGGGCGCTGTTGGCAGTGGTGTTGGGGGTCACAGCCGTGCCGTTGACACCAGAGATGGCGTTGCTGTTGCTCATGAACTGAGCGCTGGCGTTGCGCTTGAAGGCATCGAAGCCGCCGAGCAGGGGGCGCGCCTGGTTGGTGATCTTGGCGTTGACAACGATGGGGGTCGTGGAGATGGTCGCGTTACCAGCGCGGTCAACGACCAGCGCGCGGAGGTAGACAGCGCCAGCACCGTTGGGCAGTTGCAGAGCGTTCCAACCCGCGTTCAGGCTGTCAGCCTTGGCACCGTCGGTGACCCGCTGGCGAGCGAACTGCACGGGGTGACCGATCGCAGGGGTGGTGGTCGCGTCGTCAACCACACCATTGTCAGTGTCCCAGAACAGGCGGGTTTCGTACACGCCGCAGCCACCGTCGCTGGCGTCGCTCTCGACAGACACGCGCTCGCCGCTGGCGAAGGTGCCCTGCATGACCGCACGGTTGAAGTTGACCGTGGGATCGGTGTTGTCGATGTAGACCTTGGCGTTGGTCGGGGCACTCACCACAGGGTTACCGAGCGCGTCGGTCAGGCTGTTGAAGCCGATGGTGTACTCACCGTCAGCCAGCTGGTTGGTGTCGAACTGACCCGCCTGAATCTGACGGCCACCGAGGGTGAAGGTCAGGCCCTGGCCGGGGTTCAGGCCCACGCCACCAGCGTTGTCGGTGATGCCACCCAGAGTGATGGTGGCGATATCGCTCAGGCAACGCTCGGGTTCCTGCGAAGCGAAGGGCAGGTCGGAGGTGTCGCGGATGACGCTCCCGGTGATGGTCGGGCCGACGTTGTCGAAACGAACCAGTTCGTAGGTCGCGCTGGCCGTTTCGTTGCCCAGCTGGTCACGCGAGATCGCGTAGACGCGGTAGGTCACGTTGTCCTGAGCCTTGGGGGTCACGGTGCTGGTAGCGCCCGAGCCGATCACGCGGCTGAACGAAGTGGCCTTCACAGTGCCGGGTTCGAGGACAGGAGCACTGACCACGGTTGCCACGCTCTTGATCGCCTTGGCACGCAGCATTTCGTCGGATTCTTGCAGGGCCTTGTTGCCGAAGGCGGTTTCGGGCACCAGGTAGTAACGGATGCTCTCGAAGCCGGAGGGACGACGCTGCACGAAGGAGGAGCCCAGGGGCGCCTGACCGAATTCGCGGTCCTGCAGGCTGGGGTTGCCGGTGAACACGTTCACGTCGCCGCGCACGTAGGTCAGCCCGCTGTTGTTGTAGTTGTTCAGGATGTTGGAGTAAGCATTCTGAACGCCGTTGAGTTCGGGATCAGGCTGCTGGGGGCCCTTGTTGTCGGCGATCACGGGCTGGTAGGTCACCTGGGTGCCGTTGATACGCACGACGATCCACTTGCGCACGCCGTCGAATTCGGCGAGGCGGCGGCTGTCGAGGCTGAAAGTTTCGGTGCCGCTGGTGCTGGCCACCGAGCGCAGCACGTCGCCAGCCTGAACGTCGTCGTTGGTCGGAACGTCGGAGCCGGTGGTGCGGGCCAGGAACACTTCAACCTTGGAGCCAGCAGCAGCGTTGACGCTGAAGTTCACAGTGCCCTTGACGTAGATGTCCACGTTGCCGTTGGGGTCGCTGGGGGTGCTCACACCCTGGCCCAGGCGGCGCCAACCGTTGTCGGCGTCCTTGACGATGCCTTCGTTGGTCAGGGTCAGTTCCTGGTCGCCAGCGGGGGTCACGGTGCCGTAACGGTTGTCCACGACAGGCGCCTTGACGTCGACGGTCACGGTGCTGGACACAGTCTGACCATTGGCGGTACCAGTCACGGTAATCAGGCCGCCACCAGCAGTGGTGGGGGTCACGTCACAGTAGCCGCCGGTGCTGCTGACCTGAGCGTTCACAGCGGCGCTGTTGCCGATCTTGCAGGTCGCGCTGCTCAGGGCCACGGAGGAGGTGAACACCACGCGGATGGGCGTGCCAGTGGTGGCCGCCGCACCGTTGGTGGGGCTGGTGATGTTCAGGGTGAAGGGCTGCGTGGGCGTGGTGCCGCCATTCCCATTGCCGTTACCCGTGCTAGGAACCGTCGTGTAGGCAAAGTTCACGCTGGGGGTCAGGTTGGTGCTGCTGATCGTGGTGCTCTGAGCAGCGGGGGTGGTGTACCCGTCCTTAGCCTTGGGAGTGAGCGTCACAGTACCAGTCTTGGCCACAGGAAGCTTCTGACCGTTGGACAGCGTCATGCTGGTGGTCTTGCCGTCCATCGTGACATCGAAGTCAGCCGAGGAAACGCCGCTGATGTTGACAGTCACCGAGCAGGTGTTGGCCGTAGCGCAAGCGTCGGCAGTAGGGGTGGTGCCCGTCCCATTCTGACCGCAGGATGCCAGGGTCAGGATCCCGGTGAGAGCCATGAGTGCGATATTTTTCTTCATACGTCCTCCGTGAGCGGATGCGAAGCGATCTATTTCCCGTCTGACCGCGCTATCAATGATTGCTGTTCCTTCTGGATCCAGTTGCCGAGTTTCCTGTCCACCGGTCTACAGCGTTCATGCAGCATAGGTTAGCTCAGGATGAGATCCCGGCGCGAATTATAGAGATGAGATAATAGCTCTGTCAAGGTGACTTTTTGTCGTCTAAAGCGCAAAAGTCGGCTTTTTTCGTCAGTTTGAGGTCAGGTTGGTCAGCCTGACTTGGTGGCAACAATAGGTGATCAAAAACACTGTCTGACACAGTTAAAATGTTTGTCTCATAAAGTCGCGGATAGATCGATATGTGTCAGATGAATACTGAATTGCCATAGAGTGTAGCTTTGATTAAGTTCAGGGACGGCTTGATTTTCAGAATAGGGGCCAATCCAGAATTACCTCATCAGCCACAGTTCCAGAATCTGCACCGCTGCCGCCTCATCCTCATCGGCAGCGCCCAGTGCCCGTGCCCGCTGCGTGGTAAAGCGTTCGTCCTGATACTCGACCGTGTAGCCCTTGTCCATCAGCACCCGCCCGAAAGCACGCACGCGGTCTGCCGTCGGGCTCGGCTTGCCATCGGTACGGAGCGGCAGCCCCAGCACCAGCCGCTCAGCGCCGGTTTCCTCGACCTTCAGGCGCACGGCCTTGAGGTCGAGCGGCAAACGTTTGCGGTCCACGCTGCCCCGGCCAAAGGCGAGGCGGCCCGCGCTTACGGCAAAGCCGATGCGCGACTTGCTCACGTCGAGGGCCAGCACGGTGGGAAGAGCGGCAGGTGCGGGGTCAGGGCCAGACATCCGGGCGAGCATAGCGGTAGCCTGAGCCCATGGAACAATCTGTGATTCTGGTTTCCGACCAGGCGGCGGTCCGGACCCTCACCCTCAACCGCGAGCACAAGCTCAATGCGGCCAACGACAAGCTGCTGCTGACCCTGACCCGCGAGCTGGAGCGGGCCGACGCCGACCCGGCGGTGCGTGTGGTCGTCATCACCGGGGCAGGGCGCGGCTTTTGCGCCGGGCAGGACCTGGGCGACGTGTCGGGACGCGACATGACGTTTACCGAGCACCTCAACCACACCTACAACCCGCTGATTCGCACCATCCGCGGCCTGAGCAAGCCGGTCATCACCGCCGTCAATGGCGTGGCGGCGGGCGCAGGCGCGAGTCTGGCGCTGGCCGGGGACATCCGGCTGTGGACGCGCGGGGCGAACTTGATCGAGGTCTTTTCCAACATCGCCCTGGTGCCCGACAGCGGCAGTACGTGGTTTTTGCCCCGGCTGGTCGGTTACCACCGCGCCTTCGAGATGATGGCCCTTGCCGAAAAGATCGGATCCGACGATGCCCTGCGCCTGGGCCTGTGCGAGCAGGTCTTCCCCGACGAGAGCTTCCGCGCCGACGTGCAGGCCTACGCCGAGCGGCTGGCGGCCCGCCCCGCCAACGCCCTCAAGCTGACCAAGCAGGCGCTGACCGACGCGCTGACCAGCACCCTCGATCAGGCGCTCGACCGCGAGGCCGAGTTGCAGCAGCTCGCAGGCGACCATTGGGAACACGAGGAAGGCGTGACGGCCTTCAAGGAAAAGCGCCCGGCGCAGTTCGTGCGGGAAGGGTAAACGGAGCAAAAGAAAAGCGCCCGCCAACTCATATTGGCGGGCGCTTTTCTTTTGCTGTCAGTCAGTGGAGGCCGGCGCTTCTCTCGGTTCGCGGCGCGGGCTACGAGCCGCCGCCTGTTCGGGGAGACGGCGCAGTTCACTGGCGGGAACGTCTTGCAGCAGGCCCTGATCAGTTTGCAGGTCCACCGTTCCGGCCAGGGGATGCAGCTTGGTCACCTTGCCGCAGGCGCCGCTGCCTTCGTGACACATCTTGGCGTTCTTGCGGGGCAGGTCACGCAGCAGGTCGAGGTACTGCTCGTGCTCGTATTGCAGGCAGCACAGCAAGCGGCCACACGGCCCGCTGAGTTTTTCGGGATTGAGCGGCAATTGCTGGTCGCGCGCCATGCGGATGCTGACCGGGGCGAAATCCTGGAGGTGGGTGCTCGAACAGTTCTCGCGTCCGCAGGCGCCGAGCGTGCCGAGCATCTGCGCCTGCTCGCGCGGGCCGATGGCAGCGAAGTTGACGCGGGCGCGGGTGTGGGCGCGCAGTTCCCCGATGAGGCTGCTCAGTTCGATGCGCTCGTCGGCGCTGTAGCTGATGGTAACGAGCGATTCGTCGAGCGTGAACTCGACGGCGACCAGTTTGACCGGCAGCCCCCGCTCACGCGCCCGCGCCCGCAGCAGCCATTTCAGGTCCTCGGCACGGCGGTGCAGGTCTTCCCAGGTGGCGAGGTCTTCCGGCGTCGCCGCCCGCAGCACGGCGCCGTAGCGGGCCTGCCGCTCGGGCTCGGACGCCTCGCCGCGCACGGTGGCGATTTCGGGGCCACGTTTGCCCTGCACGACCACCCGCGTGCCCACCGGGTGCGGGGACTCGCTGAGCATGGGATGCAGTCGGGGACTCCGCTCGAAGCGGACGGGCAAAACAAACACCCCCAGACCATGTCATGAATCGGGGGCGCTGCCAAGTGAAAAGGAACAGTTGAGCGGTCAGGACCGGCCAAGCTCAGTGCCGCTCGGCCAGCACCTCGATTTCCACCCGCACGTCGCGCGGCAACCGGGCCACCTGCACGGTGCTGCGGGCCGGGTAGGGCGCGGTGAAGTGCTGCTCGTACACGGCGTTCATGGCTGTGAACTCGTTCATGTCGGCCAGAAAGACCGTGGTTTTGACCACCCGGTCGAGGTCGGTGCCAGCCGCAGCGAGCACGGCCCGCAGGTTCTGGATGACCTGTTCGGTCTGCTCGGCGATGCCGCCGGTCACGAGTTCGCCTTGCGCCGTAAGTGGAATCTGCCCGCTGGTGACGACCAAGTTGCCGAAAGTCACGGCCTGGCTGTAGGGGCCGATGGCGGCGGGGGCGTCCGCAGTCTGCACGATGTCTTTCATGCCTTACTGTACGCCGCCGGGTGCCTCGTAAGAGAGGCAGGTCAGGGCACTTGCCTTTTCAGCGCGTGAGCGTCATCTGTTGCCAGGGATAGGCGCCGACCTGCTCCGCTCAGACGGCGGGCGCGGCGGCGGCGCGACAGCACCTTGCTCGTCGTCACGATCAGGACGCCCACCACGAAGCCGAGCAGAGCGATGAGCGCGCTGTTTTCGGGAATCAGCATGACGCCGAGCAAGGTGAAATAGGCCAGCGTGAGCAGCAGGTAGGTCAGCAGACTGCCGCCCCGGCGGGTGCTGAGCAGCACCTCGGCGTACTCGGGGCCGTCGCCGGGCGACTCGGGGAGGGGATAACTGGGCAGCCGCTGCGAGCGCAGCACGTCCACGACGACCGCCGTGATGTTGTCGGGGCCGCCCGCGTCGTTGGCGGCTTCGATCAGTTGCGCGGCGATGTCCTGCGGCGCCTGGGGCTGGGCCAGCAGCGACAGCAACTCGGCTTCAGAGACCACGCCGCTCAGGCCGTCGCTGCACAGCAGCAGTCGGTCGCCGCCTTGCAGTTCCAGGCCGAACAGTTCGAGCCGCACCCGTTCCTCCCCGCCCAGCGCGTTGCTCACCACGCTGCGCCACTGGTGGTGCCGGGCCTCGGCCTCGGTCAGCATGCCCATACGGACCTGCTCGGCCACCCAGGAGTGGTCGTCGGTCAGGCGCAACAGTTCGCCGCCACGCAGCAGATAGGCCCGCGAGTCGCCTACGTGCGCGATGAGGGCCGCGCCCCGGTCAATCGCCACCGCCAGCAGCGTGGTGCCCATGCCGACGAGTTCGCCCACCGCCCGCTGCACCACCGCCAGATTGGCCGCCTGCACCGCCTCGATCAGCCGGGCGGGGGGCCGCGACCGCCCTTGCACATAGGTCTGAGCGAGCGTGTCGAGCGCCAGCGACGAGGCGAGTTCGCCGCCCGCGTGCCCGCCCATACCATCGGCCACGGCGTACAGGCCCCCCTGCGGGAGCGGCAGTGCCAGCGCCGCGTCCTGATTCGCTCCCCCCGCCCGCTGGCGGCCCACATCGGTCAGCAGGCCCGTGACCAGAAAGGGGGAAGAAGCGGACGCCATACGTGAGTACTATAAAACAGCGAGTCAGATATGGCGTCAGGCCTGCCGGGGATTGCAGCGCCGGGACAGGGGCCACCTGGAGGCCGTCCAGCACCACATTTTCTGAGGTCGGAGGTCAGACCGTCAGGAAGCTCAAGCCAAAGCTGTCAGGAGACAGGGCCCCGTTTTCAGGCCGGGTCTGCCGGGCGGGGAAAAGCCGGGGTCTCGAAGCGGGGATGTTTGCCGCGCACCCCTTCGAGCAAGCGGCGAATCTCGGCAAAGTCGGCGTCGATGTCGCCCGTCGGGGTCACGTAGCCCACGATTCCCACCTGTTTGCGGCCCCAGTCGAGCGCCATGACCGCCAACGGCACCCCGGCTTCGAGGGCCATGTAATAAAACCCGGTTTTCCAGTAGTCACCCTGGGCGCGGGTGCCTTCGGGCGCGACGAGCAGGACGATTTCGGGTTCGCGCCGGATGATCTCGACCACCGCGTCCACGAAGTTGCCCCCCCGGCGGCGGCGGTCGATGGGAATACCGCCCACCGCGCGCATAAAGCCGCCGAGGGGAAAGCGGAACAGCGTGTGTTTGCCGACAAAATGCACCGGCGTGCGGGTGGCCCATTTCCAGAACAGGCCCACCCAGAAGTCCTCGTTGGCGGTGTGCGGCGCCGCCGGGGCCACCAGCCGGGGACCGGGCACCGGCGCGAGCAGCGGCGTCCACCCGCTCAGGCGCAGGCACGCCAGCGCCGCGCGCGAGCCCAGGGTGTGGGGGCGGTTCATCCAGGTGGGGGACACAGCCTGAAGTATGTCGCCCCGCGCCGTGCAAGCTTCTGACAGGGGACGGCGTTCAAATCGCGCTTGGTCAACTCTCGCTCTGGGATGGAGCGCGTGCTTTACGGCGTCGGCGGCCCCAGCACCACCACCGACGGGTCGCGCAGCGGGCACAGCCGCAGCACCTCGCGCACCTGCTCCGGCGTGATGGCGGCGTACCGCTCGGCAAGCTGCGCGGGCGTGCGGAGTTCGCCGGTCGCCAGATGTTCCATGCCGAGCAGAAAGAGGCGGCCCTGCGGGGTTTCCGAACGCAGCAACAGCGACACGGCGGCCTTGCGCGCGGCGCGGCGCACGCTGAGGTCGGTGATGAGAGACTCGGCACTGTCGAGCACGGCGCGAAAACGGTCCAGTGCTTCTTGCGCTCGGTCAGGGTCGCAGGAAAAGCCGCCCTCGAACACGCCCGCGTCGCGGTACTCGATGTGCCCCAGGTCGGCGCTGTCGGCCAGCCCGGTATCGAGCAGCGCCCAGTACAGCGCTCCGTTTTCCCCGCCGATGAGCTCGGCGAGCAGCCCGGCGGCCTCGCGCAGCGGGTGACTAACCGGCAGCCCCGGCAGCGCAAGGGCCACCTGGGTGCGCGTCAGCTCGGGGTCGGTGACCCAACGCACCTGACCCGGCCAGTGGGGCGCGGGCGCGGCGTCCGGCAGGCGCGGCGTGCCGGACGGCCAGCCGGCGAGTTCGCGCTCCGCCCAGGCCCGCACTTCCGCCGGGTCGAAAGCGCCGCTGAGCACCAGCGTGACCCGTTCGGCGCCGTAGCGCTCCGCGAAGTGGCGCTGTAACGCCGGGCGGTCGAGCCGCCGCAACGTCTCGGGCGTCCCCAGAATCTGGTGCGCCAGGGGATGCTCGCCCCAGTAGTCGCGCCGCAGGGCCTCGGCCACCCGCACGCCGGGCTGCTCGGCGTACATGGCAATTTCTTCCAGAATCACGCCGCGCTCGGGGTCGATGTCTGCCGGGCGCAGCGCCGGGCGCAGCAGTTCGGTCAGGGTAGCGAGCAGCTCCCCGGTGCACTCGGGCAGCGCGGCGGCGTGGTAGACGGTGGCTTCCTCGGCGGTAAAAGCGTTGGCCTGCCCGCCGAGGTTGTCGAGCTGCTCGTTGAGGGCGGCGGCACTCAGGCGCTCGGAGCCCTTGAACATCAGGTGTTCGAGAAAATGGCTGGCGCCCATCTCCCCCGCCGGTTCGTCGCGCGCGCCGGTCGCCACGAAGTAGCCCGCCGCCACGCTCAGCGCCGCCGGGTCGGGGTCGAGCAGCAGGGTCAGGCCGTTCGGCAGGCGCTCGCAGGTCAGGCTGTCACGCGCTCACCGCCAGAGTGCGGTCGGGAGCATCCGGCCCCAGCGACACCACCGTGATCTGCTCGGCGGGATGGTAATTCGCCAGAAATGCGTTGACCTGCCCGAGCGTCAGAGCGCTCAGTTCGGCGCGCACCTCGCCGGGTGGCCGCACCCGCCCGAACAGCGCGAGGTCGCGGGTCAGGGCATAAGCGCGGCTGCGCAGGCTCTCGGCGCCGAAGACCACGCCGGTCGTCAGCGCGGTGCGGGCGCGGCGAAACTCGGCCTCGCTCAGACCCTGCGAGAGCACGTCGAGCTCGGCCAGCAGCACGTCCAGCGTTGCGGGGGCGTTGGCCGGGGTGCTGCCCGCGTAGAGGCTGACGAAGCCCTCGCCGCCGAGCACCAGCGGCGTGGCGCTCACCTCGTAGGCAAGGCCGCGTTCCTCGCGCACGCGGGTAAACAGCCGGCTGGCACTGCCGCCCGACAGCGCTGTGAGCGCCAATTGCCAGGGCAGCCAGTCGGGGTCACGTGGGCCGGGGCCAGGGGCGACGAGGCTCAGATGGGTCTGCTCGCCCGTCGCGGAGGGCAGATGCAGCCGCAGTCCAGGCTGAAAATGCGCCGGCATGGGCCGGTCCTCGCCGGGCTGCCAGTCGGCAAAGAGGCCCGCGACGAGCTCATACACCTCCTGCGCGTCGGCATCGGCCACCACACCGAGCACGCTGCCGCGCTGTCCGAACCGCGCCCAGTGCGCCCGCAGTGACGCCGCGCTCAGACGCTCCAGCCCGGCGAGGGTGCCGCTGATGGGGTGCCCGAAGCCCGCGCCCGGGTCGCCCGGCAACCGGGGAAAGGTCGCCGCCCGCGCCTGCACCGCCAGCCGGTCGGTGGGGCTGTCGTCGAGCGATTCGAGGTCCTGCCGAGCGAGGTCGAGCAGCGTCGGCAGCTCTCCAGCGGGCAACGTGGGGCGCGTCACCACGTCGGCCACCAGCGCGAGTGCCGCGCCGAGGTCGGCCCGCAGCCGCTGACGTGCAGCCGGGTGGCTTCCAGGCTGACCCCGCCGCCCCGGCGCACGCCCAGGTCGTCGAAGGCGTCTTGCAGTTGCCGCGCGTCCCGGCGTTGGTTGGCAGCGGTGGCCGCGCCCTTGTAGAGCCACTCCTCGATGACCGCCAGGCTGCCTTCCTCCCCCACCGGGTCATGGGCACTGCCGAGCGGCACCCGCAGGTCGAAGGCGAAGCCCGGCCCGGCGCGGCGCTCGAAGGCCAGCGTCAGGCCGCCGGGCAGGGTCCAGACATGAAAAGCGGGAGCAGACGGCAACACCGGCGGAGTGTAGCGCCGTCAGGAAACACCGAATGGAAGGACGTGGGGAAGAGCAGCTCCTCGCAGATGAGAAAAGTTCACCCGGACCTTCACCGCTCTGTGCCGCTGCGGTCAGAACTTTTTTTCTACGCTGCCGGGCGATGAAAAGCCCCCTGACCCTGCCCGCCCTGCTCGCGGCCTCCCTTCTGCTCGGCGCCTGCGGTTCGGCGCCCGGTTCGTCCACCAGCGCCGACCGCACCCCGCCCCGCGTGACCCTGGACGCCCTCCCAGGCACCGTGCGCCCCGGCAAGGTGCAGGTACAGGCGACGGCGAGCGACGACGTGGCCGTTCGGGAAGTGCGCTTCTATCTCAACGACAAATTGGTGGACACCGACCGCACCGAGCCGTACCAGACCACCTACGACCTGTCCCAAAGCGGCAGCTTCGTCCTCAAGGCCGTGGCGGTGGACACCAGCGGCAACGAGAGCGCCCCGGCAACCCAGACGGTGAAGGTGATCAACGACACCACCGCGCCGCAGTTGACGGTGGAGGCGCCCGGCACCATTACCCAGCCGGGCGTCTACAAGATCACGGTGCGGGCGAGCGACGACGTGCAGCTCGCTTACGTGGACGCGGCGCTGACCCTGAATCTGCCGAGCGGGGCGCAATCCCAGCGCCAGCGCTTCGATGCCCCAAAGGACGTGGCGCAGGCCGAGTGGTCGTTCGACCTGCCGATCAGTGATAGCTCCTTCAACGGCACCCACAGCCTGACGCTGGTGGCCTACGACGCGGCGGGCAACGCCAGCGCTCCGCTGACCCGCACGGTGGTGGTCAATGTCCCGGCGGGCCAGCCCCAGCCGCCAGTCACGACGCCGACGACGGGCGACACCGTGGCTCCCACCGTGCGCCTGACGCTGCCCACCACGACCATCACGCAGGCGGGCAACTACACGGTGCGGGTCGAAGCGAGCGACAACGTCGCCGTGACCTCGCTGCAAGCCGAGCTGGCCCTGACAGGCGGCACGGTGGTGCCCTTGACCCTCTCGCCCACTCAGACCGAGTTCGTGGTGCCGGTGGACGCGAGCTACCGAGCGTTCAACGGCCCGGCCACCCTGACCGTGTTCGCCCGTGACGCGGCGGGCAACGAGGGGTCCGACCGTCAGGCCTTGACGTTGCGCCTGCCCTGAGCTTTGCATTCCTGCATAGACCCCGCCTGCCCCCTGGCAGGGTCTTGAATTTTGACGAACAGGACGGAAAGCAGAACACCCGCCGCCCCACGATATTCAGAGAACTGCTCTAGACTCAGCGGGTTATGCCGCTGACCCCTGGAACCCTGCTGGCCGGGCGCTACGAGTTGCTCGCCCTGCTCGGCGAGGGCGGCAGCGCGCAGGTCTACCGCGCCCAGGACGGGCTGCTGGGGCGCGAGGTGGCGCTCAAGGTGATGCACGATTACCTGCCCGAGTCCGACCGCAGCCGCTTTCTGCGCGAGGTCCGCACCCTGGCGCGGCTCACCCACCCCGGCGTGGTTCCGGTGCTCGACCTGGGGCAGGAGCCGGAGGCCGGGCGGCCCTTTTTCACCATGCCGCTGCTGACCGGTGGGCCGATTACCCGGCTGGGGCCGCTGGAAGACGCGCCGGGGCCACTCGCCCGCTTTCTGACCGCTGCCGCCTTCGCGTCGCGGGCGCTGCATCACGTTCACAGTCACGGCATCGTGCACCGCGACCTGACGCCGGGCAACGTGCTGCTCGACGACACCGGGCTGCCGCGCATCATGGATTTCGGGCTGGTGGCGCTGTCCGAACAGACCCGGCACCTCACCCGCAGTGGAGTGACGCTGGGCACGCCCGCTTATATGGCACCCGAGCAGGCCAAAGGCGGCGGGGTGGACGCCCGCAGCGACCTCTACGCGCTGGGGGCGGTGCTCTACCGGGTGGCGTGCGGCAGTCCGCCTTTCGTGGGCGACAGCGACCAGAGCGTGCTTTATCAGCACGTATACGAGCCGGTGCCCGACCCGCGCGACCTGAACCCGGCGGTGCCCGACGCGGTGGCGCGGGTGCTGCTGTGGCTGCTCGCCAAGCGGGCCGACCGGCGGCCCCAGAGCGGGGCGGCGCTCGCGCACCTGTGGGCACTGGCCCGGCGCGACCTGTGGACCACCCACGCGCGCGGCCAGTACCGGGGGGGCCGCGCCCGCACCGGCGAGCACCCCGACGGCCCCGCCCGCGTCTCCGACATGCAGGAACTGTGGAGCGTGGCGCTGCCCGGCGAGGTGACGTGGCCCGCCGCCGTGGTGGGCGAGGGCGACCTGGTGGCGGTGGGGACGCGGGGCGGGCAACTGGTGCTCACCCACACCTCCGGGCGGCCCTTCGCCACCTACGCGGCGCGCGACGAGGTGACGGCCCCCGCCACCCTGATCGGCGGGCACGTGCTCTACGGCGCCTGGGACGGCACGCTGCGCCGGGTGGAGCTTCAGAGTGGCAGCGAGGTCTGGCGGCATCAGGCCCGCGCCGAGTTCACCGGGGCGCCCACGGTGTGGGGCGGGCGCCTGCTCGCGCCGAGCCGCGACGGGCACCTGCACGCCCTGAGCCTGCGGACCGGCGAACTCGCCTGGGCCTACCGCGCCGGGGGCTCGCTGGCCGCGAGTCCGCTCGTCTGGGCGGGCGCCGCGCTGCAATGCGACGAAACCGGCTGGCTGCACGCCCTCGACGCCCGCTCCGGCACGCCGCTGTGGAAGGTGGAAGTGGGCACCGTCCACGCCACGCCCGCGCTGCTGCCCGGTCCGCCCGGCACGGCCACGCTGGTCATCGCCACCTGGGAAGGCGAAGTGCACGCGATTGGCCTCGAAGTCCAGAATGGCCGCGCGGCGCTGGCCGGTGAGGACGCCATCCGCTGGACCTACGACGTGGAAGACGAGGTGTGGGCCTCCCCCGCGCTCACGGCGCTCGACCTGCCGCCCGACTCCGGCGCGGCGCCCGACGCTTCGGCGGCCCCCGGCGGCGTGGTCGTCGTCGCCGGGTGGGGCGGCAAGGTACGCGGCCTGCGGCTCGCCGACGGCGAAGACCTCTGGGAGCGCACGCTGGATGGCCGGGTGACCGCCAGCCCGGTCATCAGCGCGGGACTGGTTTTTCTGGCGACCGAGGGCGGCGAACTGCTCGCGCTCGATGTCCGCAATGGAGAGGTGCGCTGGACCTGCCGCGAACGCAGCGGCGTGCAGGCGACCCCACTGGCGGCGAGCGGCACCCTCTACGTCGCCTTCATGGACGGTACCCTGCGCGCCTACCGCAACGCCCACCCCGAGTGGCGCAGCGAGCAGGAAGGGTAGAAAAGCGCTGGCCCATTGAGAGCTAAATCTTTCTACGACTGCTGCGCCTCTGCCACCTCAGCCTCCCAGCGCCGCAACAGCTTTTCGGCCTCTTCCAGCGTGCGGCGGCGTTCGGCCAGCACCTCGGTGAGGCGGTCAAGGGCTTGCTCGGCTTTTTTCAGCCGGAGGGGAGCCGGGTCGCCGGGCTGCCGGATGTCCAGCAAGGCCCGAATCTCACGGATGCCGAAGCCCACGCCGCGCAGCGCGGTGATGACACTCAGGGTGTCGAGCACGCGCGGGTCATAGCAGCGGGCCGCTGTCTCCAGGCGGGGCAGCGCGGCAATCAGTCCTGCGTCCTCGTAGTAGCGCAGCGCCGAGGCCGGGCAGCCGGAACGTTCGGCCACCTCGCGAATGCTCAGGGACGGAAGTGGAGCCACAGGCCAAAAAGGAGCGCAACGATGACAAAACGCACGGCGATGTGCAGCGGGTTGACATTCCCGCTCACAGCACGCCCATCCAAACTGGGGCCACCATCCCGAGCAGGCACCCCACGAGCACCGCTGCCGGAAGACCCCGCCACACTCCACCCAGAATCAGCAGGGCCGCTGCCATAAAAACCGCAGAGGCCCCCGTCGTGCCCCAGGCCTGGGTCGGAGCCACGAAGGCCAGAAAGATGTTCAGGAGGCCAAACAGCCCCAGCGGAAGCGCAGACCAATTCATGGTGCTCACGCTAGAAGTTCAAGCGCACTTGAAGTCAAGCGCCCGTTTACGCCTGCCCGCGCCCGTGCATTCCACTCTCGGCCACGTCCTCTTCCAGCGACTCTTCAGGGGCCGCGCCGCCCTGAGCCCTGCTGGCCGAGGGAGCCACATCGTCGCGCCCGGAGTCCTTGACCGCGTGGGCCGACATGCCGAACTGGTGCCCGCTGCTCTGGGCACCTTCGAGCACCACGCGCGCCAGCTCGCCCAGCGTGGCGCCGCCCGCCCGCACGTCCATCTTCAGTTCGCGGCGCAGTTCACCCAGGCTGGTGTCGTCGATCATCAGCTCGGTGCCGTAGCGCAGGGTGGTCGGCGGTACGATCAGCAGGTCGGCCTCACCCGGCTGCACGGCGTGCCGGAAGCAGCGCCCGGTGAGCAGCCCCGCCACGGTCGTGACTTTGCCGAAGGTTTTGTTCTCGATGGCCCGCACCTCGATGTCGAGTCCCTCGATCTGGCGCAGCGGCTCGATGGCGCGTGCCAGTGAGTCGGCAAACAGTAGCCCGGTGCCCAGAATCACCTTGCGGGGTTCGGGCAGTGCGGCGGGCAGGGGGGGCAGCGCCTCGGTCAGAAAATCCCGGATCATGCCCACGCCGTTTTCCAGCATGGGAAAGCCCTCGTACTCCTCCTCGGTCGGCAGCGGTTCGCCCGCGAGCAGGTACAGCTCGTCGGAGGGAAAGATGAAGCGGGTGCCGCGTTCGGCCAGGAATTTCCTGCGCCACACGTTCAGCCGCCGCAGGGTGTCCTGGGCCTCTTCCGGCGTGAAAGTGCGCACGTCGGGCAGGTTGGTGCGGTGCGCGGTCAGGCCGATGGGCACCACCGCCGCCGAAATCACGTTGGGGCGGCTGCTGAGGTACTCCACCGTCTCGTCGAGGTTCTCGCGGTCGTTGCGCTCGGGCACCAGCACGATCTGGGTGTAGAGGTCAATGCTCTCCAGGCGCTCGATCATCTCGCGAATCTGCACGGCCTGGGGGTCTTTGACCTTCAGTTTCCACCACTTCATCATGTCCTGGCGCAGGTCCTGATTGGCGGTGTGGACCGACACGTACAGCGGCGAGAGGTTCTCGTCCAGAATGCGGTTGATGTCGCCTTCGGTCAGGTTGGTCAGGGTCACGAACGAGCCGTACAGAAACGACAGCCGGTAGTCGTCGTCCATGATGTACAGGCTCTTGCGAAAGCCGCGCGGCATCTGGTGCACGTAGCAGAAATCGCACTTGTTGGCGCACTTTTTAATCCCGTCGAACAGCACTTCCTCGAAGTCGAGGCCGGGGTCTTCCCACTCCACCGTGAAGGTCAGCGTCTCATCGAGGCTGGGCGGCTGGGGCAGCATCAGGCGGTGGTGGTCTTGCGCCGTGCCCGCTACGCCGGTCATCACACGCGGCGCCTCGTGCGGGCGGGCGACTTCCAGCGTGACCACACCGCGCTCGAGCTGGTGGCGGTAGGCCAGCACATCGGTCACCGGCTGCCCGTTGACCCGCAGCAGCACGTCGCCGGGCCTGACTCCGGCGCGGGCGGCGGGACTGCCTTCCTCCACGGTCTTGATCGGTGCTGGGTAGAGCTGTTCTTGAATGTTCTCGGCTGCCGTCATGATTCACCCCTTTCGAGGCAACACTGGCGGCCCCGAGGAAACAGGGAAGTTTAGCAGAAAGCGGGCGGACGTGCTGTCTCTTTCCCCGCTTAACCCCGGCTCAGGCGCTTCCCCGTATTCCCTGCCGCCGCTGCCGCAGCCGGGCGAGGCGGCCCAGGTTGTGCTGCATCTGTTCATTGCCGGGGTCTTTCACCGGGCGGCGTTCCCACAGCCAGTCGAGAATGAGCGCCAGCACTTCCTCGCGGTCACAGTCGTTGAGGAGTTCGTGATACCCACCCTTGAAGACCTTGAGCGCCTTGTCGGGGGTGTGAAGCTGCGCCACGAAGTCGGGCAGGCCGTCCATGTAGGACACCTGATCGCCGGTGCCGTAGAAGACCAGCGTGGGCAGCGCCCAGTTCGAGTAGGTCGGCCAGAGCTGCTGCGAGAGCTGCATCATGGTGCTCGCGGTGAGCAAAGTGACCTGCCCCTGATAGATGCGCTCGTCGGCCTGGTACGCCGCCACCTCTTCCGGCAGCCGCGAGAGCCCCGCCTTGTTGATCGGCACGATGGCGAGCCCCGGCGCCAGCTTGGAGGCCAGCGGCAGCAGGTGCCGCACCAGGGCTATCTGATCTTGCCCGGCCTGGAGCATCGGGCTTGACAGGATGACGCCGCTGATGCCCTGTGGGTCGGCCATCACGCTGC
The DNA here is from genome assembly GCF_000008565.1 of Deinococcus radiodurans R1 = ATCC 13939 = DSM 20539. Taxonomy (GTDB): domain Bacteria; phylum Deinococcota; class Deinococci; order Deinococcales; family Deinococcaceae; genus Deinococcus; species Deinococcus radiodurans. The sequence goes on from NC_001263.1 coordinate 2,525,276, forward strand.
CCGCCGTAAACAGGGCCCCGGCGCTGTGGGCAAAGAGGTAGAGCGGCAGGTCCGGGCAACGCTCCCGCAGGGCGGCGCGGGCGGCGAGGTGGTCGTCCACCTGCACGAAGGCGTCCACCATGCTCACCTCGCCCGGCGACGCGCCGTGACCGCGCAGGTCGTAGCTGTAGACGCTGTAGCCCGCCGCGTTCAGCGCCGGAATCAGGCAGTGATAACGGTCCTGATACCGCTGCGCGTATTCGGCGAGTGCGTGCGTGAGCAGCACGGCGCCCGCCGGGTCGGCGACTTCCCAGGCATAACCGGCGACGGGGAGATGGGGAATGGTCCAGCTGTTCGGTTGGGTCATGGGGTGCCGCTCAGAGTAGCCGACCGACTTTGACAGAAAATAAACAGTGGGCTATCCCCCCTTAGTCCCCCCACCCCCGACCTTAGACGGATTTCGCTCCATTCCAGCACAGTCGGAAAAGCGCCGCCTGTGCTTCCATATCGCGAAACCCGTCTTTTTTCCTACTCTGCTAAGCAGCTCTGCGAGTCACATCCGTTCGGATTGAATCCAAAGCAACTGGATTCCATCGGAATTTGTATCACTTCAGTGCCCGCACCACCGTCGCCACGTTGTATTTGAGGGCTTTGAGGTAAGTTTCGCCGGCGCTGCCTGCGGCCCCAGCGCGTCGGTGTAGAGCGGCGGGGCAATCCGGGCGCCGGTTTCGCTCGCCAGCGTCTGTGCCAGGCGGGTGCTGACGGTGTTTTCGGTCAGGATGACTTTCGCGCCGCTTTTCTTGACGGCGCTCGCCAGAGTCGCAAGTTCGCGGGCACTCGGCTCGCGCTCGGTGCTCAGGCCAGGAATGACGGCGCCGATGACGGTCAGGCCATAGCGCCGGGCGAAGTACCCCAGCGAGTCGTGGTGCGTGACTACCTTGCGCTGGCTTGCGGGCAGCGTGGCGAACTGTTTTTTGGCCCAGGCATCGGCAGCGCGAATCTGGGCCGAGTAAGCGGCGGCGTTTTTGGCATAGGTGGCCTGGCCCGCGGGGTCGGCAGCGCTCAGGGCGGTCTGCACGTTTTTCACGTACCCCAGCGCCAGTGAAGCGTCCCACCACGCGTGGGGGTCGGGTGCGCCGCCCTCTCCTCCAGCGTGCAGCTTGAGGCCCGCCGTCAGCTCCTTCACCGGCACGCGCGGCGCGGCGGCCCGCAGCCGGGGCAGCCAGGGCTCCAGGCCCGCGCCGTTGGCAAACAGAACCTTGCTGCCCACCAGCGAGCGAATCACGCCGGTCGAGGGCTGAAAGGTATGGGCGTCGGCCCCGGCAGGCACGATCACGTTCACGTTGACCCGTGACCCGCCCACCTGCCGCACGAAGTCGGCCAGCAGACTGGTCGTCGCGCTGACCGGCAGCGGCGCCGCGGCGGCCTGTCCACTCCCCACACACGCAGCGGCGAGTAGGGCACACGCCATGAGCTTCCGGTTCTTCATGATATCACCTTATCAATTGGCGAGTAAAAAAAGGGAGAGCCGCTGGACTCTCCCCCAAAGAGCCTGACGGCCTTCAGATCAGTTCGATACCCTTGTAGGGGCCCTTGGACAGGGTACGCAGGGCGTTGGCGCTCAGCCACACGGTCTTGACCTGGCCGTTTTCACGGATGGCCTTCTTGTGCAGGTTGGCGCGCTGAACGCGCTTGGTGATGCCGGTGGTCTTGCGACCCACGCCGCCGTCGGCACGGGCCTTACCACGGCGAATCACGGAGTTGACGACGAGGTTCTTCTTTCCAGTCAGGTAGCATTCACGGCTCATGTTGGTACTCTCCTTGTTTGAGTTCAGACTGGAACGGGGTCAGGGACGGCGGCGTTCCCGGTTCTTTCTCCGGGGTCCGGTCCGCGTGCTGCTCCACTGTCCAGCCGGTTCCAGTGCCTGTTGCCCATCCGCGCTGCGGGCAGGCGACACCAAACCCTATCTTAACCTACTGGCGAGCCCGAAAGATAGACCTGGGGCGCGGAGCCTTCGCCACTCCCTGCTGTGGCCCGCACCGGCATCGGGTCGTCATGTGGCCGTCACGTCACCGGACGCGAGCTGTCGATTTCACGGCCCTCGCCGCGTTCCTCGCTCGCCACGTCGGGCTCGGTGGTCGGCAGGTCCTCGCCGTTCAGCGCCCGCGTCAGGCGGTTCATGTCCACGGCGTTCTCGCTGCGGGCCACCACCAGCGTCGCCACCGCGTTCCCGATGAAGTTGGTCAGGGCGCGCGCCTCGCTCATGAAGCGGTCGATGCCCAGAATCAGCGCCATGCCTGCCACCGGCACGTGCCCGACAGCGCCGAGCGTGGCGGCCAGGGTGATAAAGCCGCTCCCCGTCACGCCCGCCGCGCCCTTGGAGGTCAGCAGCAGCACCGCCAGCAGGCTGAGCTGCTCGCCGAGGCCCAGCGGCGTGTTCGTCGCCTGCGCGATGAAGAGCGCGGCCATCGTGAGGTAAATGCTGGTGCCGTCAAGGTTGAACGAGTACCCGGTGGGCACCACCAGCCCCACCACGCTCTTCTCGGCCCCGGCATGCTCCAGTTTCATCATCAGGCGGGGCAGCGCCGACTCGCTCGAACTCGTGCCCAGCACGATCAGCAGTTCTTCGCGGATGTAGCGAATCAGCTTGAAGATGCTGAAGCCCGCCGCCCGCGCAATCAGCCCCAGCACCACGAAGATGAACAGCAAACAGGTGAGGTAGAAGCTGCCCATCAGGTAGCCGAGGCTGGTGAGCGATTTGAGACCGTATTTACCCACGGTAAACGCCATCGCCCCAAACGCCCCGATAGGTGCCAGGCGCATGATGAACCCCAGAATCACGAAGACAACCTGATTCAGAGCGTCAATGCCGTAAAGAATCTGGTCGCCGAGCTTGCCGAGCCGCATCAGGGCGAAACCGAACAACAGCGCAACCAGCAGCACCGGCAGCAGTTCGCCGCCCGTAAAGGCGCTGACCAGGGTATCAGGGATGATCTTGAGGATATGGTCCCATACTGTCATTTCCCCGGCGGCCTCGGTGTACTTCGTCAGGCCCGCCGTGTCGAGGGTGGCGGGGTCCACGTTCATGCCCGCACCGGGCCGCAGCACGTTCATCACCACCATGCCGATAATCAGCGCCAGCGTTGAGACGACCTCGAAATAGATCAGCGCCTTGCCGCCCACCCGGCCCACCTTGCGGGTGTCGCGCATGTGCGCCACGCCGCTCACCACGGTAGCGAAGATAATCGGCGCAATCACCATTTTGATCAGCTTGACGAAGATGTCGCCGAGCGGCTTGAGGGCCTCTCCAAACTTGGGAAACAATGCACCGACCAGAATGCCGAGCACGATGGCGATGATGACCTGAACATACAGACTGCGGAATATCTTGGGCATGACTTCTCCTCGGCGGGTGGCAGGCGGACCTAGACCCACCCTCCCATTCATATGAACCACCGGCTTGCACAGACACGGCAGCGATCTTTGGAATGTGAGGAATATAAAACTTTTGCTTTAAGGCCGCCGGCTGCTGTCTCCTCCACAGGAACGCGGGAGGCGAACTCCATTTGCCACTTTGGCGCGGTGGTACGCTCAGGAGCGATATGGATACCTTTGACGTTCTGGTGATTGGGGGCGGCCCCGCGGGGTACGTGGCGGCCATTCGTGCGGCGCAGCTCGGGTTCAAAACGGCCTGTGTGGACGCCTTCGAGCGGGGCGGCAAGCCCAGCCTGGGCGGCACCTGCCTGAACGTGGGCTGCATTCCCAGCAAGGCGCTGCTCGATTCCTCCGAGCGCTTCGAGATGATTTCGCACGACACCGCCGAGCACGGCATTCAGGTGGCCCAGCCTCAGATCGATGTCAGCAAGATGCTCGCCCGCAAGGACGGCGTGGTGGACAAGCTGACCGGCGGCGTCGCTTTCCTCTTCAGGAAGAACAAGGTCACGTCCTTCCACGGCTACGGCAAGCTCGTGCGCCAGGACGGCCAGGAGTGGGTCGTGGACGCAGCGGGCACCGAAGTCAAGGCCAAGAACGTGATCGTGGCAACGGGCAGCAACCCCCGCGCCCTGCCCGGTGTGCCCTTCGGCGGCCACATCGTGGAAAACAGCGGCGCCCTGCAAATTGACCAGGTACCCGGCAAGCTCGGCGTGATCGGCGCGGGCGTGATCGGCCTCGAACTCGGCAGCGTGTGGCGGCGCCTCGGCGCTCAGGTGACCATCCTCGAAGCGATGCCCGGCTTCCTGATGGCCGCCGACGACGCGATTGCCAAAGAAGCCCTCAAACAGTTCCAGAAGCAGGGCCTCGACTTCCACTTCGGCGTCAAGATCGGCGAAATCAAGCAGGACGACAGCGGCGTGACTGTCACCTATGAGGAAAACGGCTCGCAGGTGACCGCGCAGTTCGACAAGCTGATCGTGTCCATTGGCCGCGTGCCCAACACCGGGGGCCTGAACGCCGACGGCGTGGGTCTGGCGCTCGACGAGCGCGGCTTCGTCAAGGTGGACCAGCACTACCGCACCAACCTCCCCGGCGTGTACGCCATCGGCGACGTGATCGGCGGCGCCATGCTGGCGCACAAGGCCGAGGAAGAAGGCGTGGCGCTCGCCGAAATGATCGCCGGACAGGCCGGGCACGTGAACTACGACGTGATTCCCTGGATCATCTACACCAGCCCTGAAATCGCCTGGGCAGGCCTGACCGAGAAGCAGGCCAAGGAACGCGGCCTGAATGTCAAGACCGGGCAGTTCCCCTTCAGCGCCAACGGACGCGCCCTGGGCCACGGCGACCCGCGCGGCTTCGTCAAGGTCGTGGCCGACGCCCAGACCGACAAGCTGCTCGGCGTGCACATGATCGGCGGTGGCGTGTCGGAACTCATCGGCGAAATCGTCGCCATCATGGAATTCGGTGGCAGCGCCGAGGACCTCGCCCGCACCATCCACGCCCACCCCACGCTCTCCGAAGTGGTCAAGGAAGCGGCGCTGGCGGTGGACAAGCGCGCCATTCACATGTGATCTGAGGAAAACAGGGGGCAGAGGGGAAGGCGATGTTCCCTCTGCCCTCTTCTCTTGACCCTAGCTTTCCGCTGTCCCCCTTGACGAACACATGATGTCCCTGTATCTTTCTGTGCGTGCCGGAAACGGCGCCCCTTGAAAGGCAGAAGAGTTTAAACCCCCTTCTGAAGTGTGGCCCCATCGTCTAACGGTTAGGACACTACCCTTTCAAGGTAGCGATACGGGTTCGAATCCCGTTGGGGTCACCAGAAACCGCGCTCTCCTCGTGAGGGCGCGGCTTTTTTTGTGCTCCTAGTAAGCAAAAAAAGCCAGCGCACTGGCTGGCCTTCTTGTTGAAAACCGAACTGCTCAGCGCGCCGCAGTAAGGTCGTAGTTGTTGAGCACGACCGTCTGGATATCGCCGTTCGCGTCGTTGCGAATGTTCCAGCCGTACTTGACGCCGCTGTAGACATAGTTGTCGCGCGGCGCGTAGATCAGGCTCTTGCCGTTGTGGCGGCTGAGCACCACGTCGCCGCTGTCGTAGGCGTTGTTGTTGTTGGCGTCGCGGAAGACGATCAGGCGGTAGACGCCCGACTGCACGTTGCGCGGCAGGGCAAAGGTATAGCCGCCGGTCAGCACCTTGTCGATCACCTGGGCGCGGCGACCGTCGGCGACGTACTGACTGTTGTTGAAGCCGACCAGCGCGAGGCGCAGGTTCTGGTCGCTGTTGAAGCCGTTCAATTGACCCGACACGACGGCGGCGCGGGTGCCGACCACACTGCAAGAGCTGAGGGCCACAGTACCGAGAAGAGCGAGCGTCAGTGCTTTTTTCATGGGAATGCTCCTTTGCCGCACGGAAGCGCGGCCCGGGTCCAGGGTGTTGGGGCGGGTGCCCGGAATGATCTTCAGGCTACAAATGCCCTCAGGGCCGGACAAGGGCCGCTTCCTTTATCCTTCGCTCGCACATTGGGCGGGGGAAGCCTGAGCATTTGACATAGCAAAGACCCCTCACCCCTGCCTTTGGCAGGCCCTCTCCCCTGGGTAGAGGGTCAAACAGCGCCAGATAATTCTCTTGTCAAACGCTCTAGGCACTAACGGAAGAAGGGACACCTGCAAGTGTCTGCCGCAGGTGCCCCAGGATGTCAGAGGACTGCAGGTCAGCTCAGCGGGCGCGGACCTTGAGGTTCAGGGTCGAGTCGGCGGGAGCGCTGGCGCTGGTGCCGCTGGCACGCACTTCGTAGATCACGTCGTTGACGGTGCCGGAGCGGCCACCGGGGTCACTGCTGTAGCTCCAGGTGCAGCCGCTGCTCAGCGGAATTTCCTTGGTGCCCACGATGCGGCCCGCACGGCGCACGGTTACGGTGTAGCCGCTGCCGCTGCCCACGCCGCCGAAACGGAAGGGGGCGGTCACGGTTTCGCCGTCGTTCACGCTGACCGACAGGTCCTGCGAGCACTTGCCGGTCGCCGTGCCCGCCGTGATGGTCAGGGGCAGGCTGGCGACCTGCTCGCCGCCGCTGTCCTGAATGGTGTAGGTCTTGCTGCCCTCGGTCGGCGCGGCCACGTCGGCACTCCACGTGCCGTCGTCACCCACCTTGAAGGTGCCCACGCTGGTGCCGTCTTCGAGCAGTTCGTAGGTTTCGCCCGCCTTGCCGGTGCCGGTCAGGTTGAAGCCGGTGGCCGGCACTTCGGCGTCCCTGGCCGGTTCGCTGACGACGAAGTCACCGCTGCTGGCCGTTCCCGCAGTGCCCTCACTGTCGGTGCTGCCTGCATTGGCGTCGCTGTCGGTGCTGCCGGTGCCGCTCGCCGCCGCGTCCGTATCGGTGACGTTCACCTTGAACTCGGTCTTGGCGCCTTCGCCGCCGATGACGCTGTAGGTGTGCTCGCCAGCCGTCGGGGCGGGGATGTCGGCGGTCCAGTTGCCCTCGCCGTCGGCGGTGGACTCGGCGACGGTCTGGCCTTCGTCCTCGATCTTGAGGTGCATGTTGGGGGCCGCCGTGCCGCTCATGGTGAAGGGCTTGGCCGGCAGGTTGCTGCCCGACTCGGCGGGGGTGGTCACGATGATGCCGCTGTCCTGCGCCGTCGTGCCGGTCGTGCTGGTGTTGGTCTGTGTCGTCTGGTTCTGGGTGGTCTTGTTTTGGTTGTTCAGAAGCCAGCAGCCACCGAGCAGCAGCGGAATGAGCAGCAGCCACCAGGGGGACACGCCCCGGCGGGGCGGAACGGGCGGAACAGCCGCCGTGGTGGTCGTGGTGACCGGCGTGCTGGGGGGCGGCGGAGGCGTGACGGGCGGGGCCGACTCGACCACTTTGGGCGTCGCTGCCGCCACGACTTCCTGGGTCGCCGGTGGCTGAGCAGCGGCAGTGACCGGAGCGGGAGAGGTCTGAGCTGCCGCGCCGGTGCTGAGCAGCCCGGCGATGCCGCCCATACCGGCGGGAATCAGGTCCGGCAGCTTGTCCTGCATGGCCCCCAGCAGGCCGCTCAGGACCAACGGGCTCATGCGCGAGCTGCGGGCGAGGCGGCCCAGGACCGCGAGCACCAGCGGCGTGAGCAGCGCGAGCAGGCGACCCGCGTTGGCCCCGCTGCCACTCAGCGCCGTGCCCAGGCGTCCGGTCAGGGCGTCCACGTTGCCGTAAAGCTGGCCCAGCACGCCCCGGCCCTGGCCTTCGAGCCGCGCCATTTCCGCGCTGTCGGACAGCAGCCCAGCGTCCAGGCGCCCGCCCTCACCGGCAAGGCGGTCGAGGTCCTGGCTGTTGCTGAGCAGTTCCGCCGCGCCCGCCTCGGTCCGGCCCCGGCTGATCCAGGGCGCTGAGCACCACCGGCAGGGCGCCCTGCACGGCCTTGCCCGCCGTGGCGCCGCTGAAGCCCGCCGCGCGGCCAATGCGGTCGGCGTTTTCGCCGCTGAACTCGCTACGCAGGGTGTCGAGCAGGCTGCTGGGGGTAATGGCCCCCGGCGCGAGCTGCGCCGCCGTGACGCCGTTGGCGGGAGGAGGCGGGGGCACGGCGGCGCCGGCCACGCCAGCCGCACTGGTGCCCACCGCAGCGGCCCCGGCAGCGAGTCCCGCGCCGAGGTCGAGGTCGCCCAGGCCACCGCGCAGGCCGCCGAGCACGCTCTCGGCGCTCGCCGCGTCCAAGCCCTGACGGCCCAGCAGGCTCAACACGAGCGGGACGCCATGTTCATGACCTTCTGCACGCCGCCCACGCTGCCACCCACCCGACGGGTGACCTGCTGCACGATGTCCTCGGCCTGGGTGCCGAGCAGGGCCGGCGCGAGCAGTTCGCCCGCCCGTTGCAGGTCGAGTGCCCCGCTGGACGTGTTCAGGGCGTCTTGCACCGAACCGAAGCGCGGCAGGTTGCTGACCGCCTCACCGATTTGCGAGCGGCCTTCAGGCGTCTGGGCATGGGCGGCGAGCGCGTCGAGTTGCAGCGGCAGCCCCAGGCTCAGCGCCCGCTGGGTGAGGGTGGGGTCGAGTCCGGCCACCTGCCCGAGCTGAGCGACGGCTTGCTGATCGAAATACGACTGAATGATGTCCTTCATACGTCCTCCGGTGAAGCTGAGCAGACAACGGACCGGCGAGCAGTCCAGACTGAACAAGGGTATCTTTTCACAGTTCGCCGGTCTGCCCCCACCCTCTAAACGTTTCTTTAGCCGCGCTCAGAGCCGCTTTTGCCGCCGCGCCAGGGAGTAGGCTGCTGGACATGACCCCGCCCTCGCCGCTGAAATCCGCCGCCTGGCTGCTCGCGCAGCGGCCGGGCGCCGTGCGCGTGCTCGACTGCCGCTACGCCCTGAGCGACCCGCTGCTCGGGCGCCTCGCCTATCTGGAAGGGCATATTCCCGGCGCGGTCTACGCCGACCTCGAAACCGACCTCAGCGGGCCGGTGCAGCCCGGCGGCGAGGGCGGGCGCCACCCGCTGCCCGACCCGCCGGTGCTGGCAGACTGGCTCGGCGCGGCGGGCATCGGCAACGGCGACGTGGTGGTGTGCTACGACGACCCGGGCGGCGGCCAGGGCTTTTACGCGGCGCGGGCGTGGTGGCTGCTGCGCTGGCTGGGGCACCGCGAGGTGTATGTGCTCGACGGCGGCTGGCCCGCGTACCTCGCGGCGGGGGGCGAAGCGAGCACCGAGGAACCGCACCCCGTGCCCACGACTTTTACGCCGGACGTGCAGCCCGAACTGGTAGCGACGGCGCAGGACGTACAGAACCGGGAGGACGGGGTGCTGCTCATCGATTCGCGCGCGCCAGAACGCTACCGGGGCGACAGCGAGCCGCTCGATAAAAAAGCCGGGCACATCCCCGGCGCGGTCAACCGGCCTTTCAGCGCCGCGCTGGACGAGCAGGGGCAGTTCCGGGCGGGCGCCGAGCAGGCGGGGCGACTGGCCGCCGGAGACGCCCCCACCATCATCTACTGCGGCAGCGGGGTGAGTGCGACCCCCAACCTGCTCGCCCGCGAACTCGCCGGGGTGCCGCTGGGGCCGAACAACCGCCTGTACGCCGGGTCGTGGAGCGACTGGGTGAGCGACGAGGGCAGGCCGGTGGCAACGGGGGAATGAGTTAGGGAATGTTCGCTTTGAGGCAGGGCAGCGACTGGCGCATGTCCTCCGCCCGAAAGGTCAGGTTTTGGATGTTCGGATTCCTGGTGCCGTGCTGATAAGTCACGCTCGCCGCATCCCAGACAACCTTGCCTGACCAGTCTGACCCCGGCCAATAGCGGCGGCGCATCAGCAACAGCGGTTGGTCCGTGCAGCGCACTTCGAGATATTGCTCGGCCAGCCCGCGATTTGGGCCCCAGCCGCCCCACAGGTCTATCGCCCGCAGTTCCAGGCCCTGCCACTCCCCTGTCGGCGCCGCCCAGGTGCGGACGATTTTTTCGTTCTGCTCGGCACAACCGACCAACAGCAGGGGAACCAGGGGAAGGAAAAGCAGGCGCCTTCGCCTGGGCAGAGGCTAGGGCGCAGACGGCAAAGAAAGCGTCAGGCAAAAGGTGGCGGGGCAGCGCATCACCGCAGCGTTACGCTGTCGGTTTCGTTGCCTGGATCGCGGTACTGCACGCGCCATTTCGCGCCGGCGCCGTCGGCCCGCAGGCCCTCGGGGGTTTTGGGGTCGGGAAAGGTGCAGTAGCCGCCCGTCTGGGCACCCTGCCAGGGTTTCGCGTCGGCCTCGCTGGTGCCGATGACACTGCCCGACCACTGAACACCGCGCAGGTAGGAGCCGCTGGCGAGGTTCTGGTGCCCGCGCTTCTGGCCGATGGTCGTCATGCGCTTGAGGATGTTGCCGCCGCCCGCCGCGTCCCAGCCGTAGCGCGGGTCCACTGGGGCGCGCAGGGTGAGGCTGGCGGCTTCACGGTCCACGTTGGTCACGCCGCTCATGGTCATGCTCAGAATCGTCTGCCCCGCTTCCTGGCTGACCCAGAAGGTGAGTTCGGCGGCCTGCCCCGCCAGCAGCCGCCAGGGGTCGCCGCTGCGCTGGCGCTCGGTGGCGACGGTCACGGCACTTGGGCCGCCGGGCTGCTCGATGAGGAAAAAGGGCGCCCAGTCGTCCTGCTCGCGGGCCATGTAGCGCCCGTGCTGAAACCCGGCGTCTACCGCGCCGCCCCGCCCGCCCCAGCCGCCCACGTACACGAAGGCGGTGTCGCCGCTGCCGAGCGACTTTTCCTCGTACAGGTCGGCGGATTTGTCGGTAGGCAGATAGACTGCGCTGCGCTGGTAGGCGTAACCGGGCTTGGAATACACGCGGCGGTAGGGGCCGGTCTGCTCGTCTTTGCACTCCACCTTGACGCCGGGCGGCACCTTCTGGCCCGCGCCGTCGTGCTGCGTAGTAGCGGGCGCGGTGCCGAAGATTTTGGAAATCAGGCTGCCCAGGCCGCCGCCCGTGCCCTGCACCGCCCGCAGCTCGCCCGTGACCGGGTGGGGCGCAAACCGGTGAAACTCCAGAGCGCCCGCCAGCGCCGCGCTGTTCGCCGTGACGCCGCGCTCGGTGAGCACCGCGACGTGCTGCGCCTGCTCTGCTGTGAGCCCCGGCAGCAGCGCCCGTAGCAGCTCGGGGTCGGGGCCGTGGGGCGCGGGGGGCGCGGCGTGGGGGGCGGGCGTCCAGAGGGTCATGGGGCGAGTGTAGAGGGTGGCCGCACCCGTCAGACTGAAGGCATGGACCTCATCTCGCCTGACCCCGGACGTTGGGCCGCCCGGTTCGACCGGCATCGGTGGCGAATTCGACTCGCTCTTCCCCAGGCCCGCACCGAACACATCGGCAGTACAGCCATCGGCACCATTTGCGCTAAAGATGTGGTGGACATTCTGGTCGGTGAAGTAGACGTGACGGCGGCGGCGCAGGCGCTCGTAAGTGCCGGATATGTCATCGAGGGCGAGCGGCCCAACCACATCTGGCTGTGCTGGCCGGACCCGCAACAGCGCGAAGCGGTAGTGCATGTGGTCATTGCGGGGGGCGACATCTGGCACCAACGGCTGCTTTTCCGTGATTTCCTGAAGCGCAGTCCTGCCGAGGCCCGGGCTTACGAAGCGCTCAAACAGAGGCTGGCGGCCCAGACCGACGACTGGGGCGAGTACACCGCGCAGAAAGCCGCTTTCGTCGCCCGAATCCTGCAAAGGGCAGCAGAAAGCTGACGGGCAGGCCAGTACACTCTGCCCATGACCCGCACCCCCGACACTGTCCACCTCGCCGTCGTGCAGATGCACATGACCGACCAGCTCGAAGACAACGTGGAGCGCGCCGCCGAGCACGTCCGGGAAGCGGCGCGCCGGGGCGCCCAGGTCATCTTGTTGCCCGAGCTGTTTGAGAACCTCTACTTCTGCCAGGTGGAGCGCGAGGACTACTTCGGGCTGGCGCACCCGCTGGAGGGACATCCCTTTATCGGACGCTTTCAGGAGCTGGCGCGTGAGCTGAACGTGGTGCTGCCGGTCAGCTACTTCGAGAAGGCCGGGCAGGCGCACTACAACTCGCTGGTGTGCATCGACGCGGGCGGCGAACTGCTCGGCAACTACCGCAAGACCCACATCCCCGACGGCCCCGGCTACGAGGAAAAGTATTACTTCAACCCCGGAGACACCGGCTTCAAGGTCTGGGACACCCGGTTTGGCCGCGTGGGTGTGGGCATCTGCTGGGACCAGTGGTACCCAGAAACCGCCCGCGTGATGATGCTTCAGGGCGCCGATTTCCTGCTCTACCCCACCGCCATCGGCAGTGAGCCCGCCGAGGTGGAAACGCCCAACAACCATCAGATGTGGCAGCGGGCAATGGTCGGGCACGCGGTGAGCAACTCCAGCTACGTGGGGTCGAGCAACCGCATCGGCAAGGAAATCGTGGGCGGGCTGGAGCAGACCTACTACGGGCACTCCTTTATCAGCGACTACACCGGCGAACTCGTGGCCGAACTCGGCGACAGTGAAGAAGGCCCGCTGCTGCACGAGCTGAACCTGAAAGAAGCGCGCAAGTTCCGCGCCGGGATGGGCTTTTTCCGCGACCGCCGCCCCGAGCTGTACGGGCCGCTGCTGACCACCGACGGGGTGACGCGCCGGGGCTAAGGCGCGGAGACTGATGCGGCGTATGCGCTGCCACAGCGTGTTGCCGCGCAGCCCGCTATAAGCAGGGCCAGCCCATGACCGACCCCGACTCCACCTCGCCTGCCCCTGACCCGCAGCAGCCTGCCGACCCGCAGCCCACCGACCCGGGCCGCCGCGAAGTGTTGCGGCAGGGCGCCCTGCTCACCGCCACCGCCCTGGGCCTCGGCGGGGGGCTGACGCTGCTCACCCGCCGCCCCGCGCCTGCCGAGCCAGCCCCGGACCCTCAGACGGCGGCGGGGCGCGTCATCCGTCCGACTGGGCCTTACGACACCCAGGAGGCCATGACGGGTTACCGCGACATGACCACCTACAACAACTTCTACGAACTCGGGCTCGGCAAGGATGACCCCGCCCGCCACGCCGGGGCGCTGCCGACGCGGCCCTGGACGGTGGTGGTGGACGGCGAGGTGAAAAAGCCCGTCACGCTCGACATAGACACCCTTCAGAGCTGGTTTCCCTTAGAGGACCGCATTTACCGGATGCGCTGCGTGGAGGGCTGGAGCATGGTGATGCCGTGGTTCGGCTTTCCGCTCGCCGCGCTGCTGCGCCGCCTGGAACCGACCGGCGCGGCCCGGTACGTGCAGTTCACCGCCATCAACGCCCCCGACAAGCTGCCGGGGCAACGGCCCTGGGTGCTGGAATGGCCGTACACCGAGGGCCTGCGGCTCGACGAGGCGCTGCACCCGCTCACGCTGCTCGCCGTGGGGCTGGAAGGCCGGTCGCTCCCGGCGCAAAACGGCGCTCCGCTGCGGCTGGTCGTCCCCTGGAAGTACGGCTTCAAGGGCATCAAGGCCATCGTCCGGATGACGCTCACGCGCACGCAGCCGCAGACGACCTGGGCGCTGGCCGCTCCCGACGAATACGGCTTTTACGCCAACGTCAACCCCGCCGTGCCTCACCCACGCTGGTCGCAGGCCACCGAGCAGCGCATCGGGGAGAGCGGGCGGCGGCCCACATTGCCCTTCAACGGCTACGGCGAACAGGTGGCGGGACTCTACAGCGGGCTTGACTGCGGCGGAACTTCTAAATGGCGCGCCGCCCGCCCCCCTATGCGTGGCTCGGTCCAGGCGTCGTGCTGGGCGGGCTACTCCCCACCGTTTTCCTGCTGTGGGACGCGCTGAGCGGCGGCCTGGGCGCCAATCCGGTCAAGCAGGCGACCCACCAGACCGGGCAACTCGCGCTGATTGTGCTCACCCTCTCGCTCGCCTGTACCCCGGCGCGGGTGTGGCTGGGCTGGACGTGGGCGGCGCGCATTCGCAAGGCGTTGGGGCTGCTCGCGGCGTTTTATGCGGTGCTGCACTTCGGGATTTACCTGCGCGGCCAGGACTTCAGCCTGGGCCGCATCTGGGAGGACGTAACCGAGCGGCCCTTCATCACCTCGGGTTTCGCGGCGCTGCTGCTCCTGCTGCCGCTGGTCCTCACGAGTGGCAAAGGCAGCGTGCGGCGACTGGGCTTTGCGCGCTGGACGCTGCTACACCGCCTGGTGTACCTCGCCGCCGCGCTGGGCGCGCTGCATTACTGGTGGGGCGTGAAAAAGGACCACAGCGGGCCGCTGCTCGCCGTGCTGGTCCTCGCGGCGCTGGGGCTGGCAAGGCTCAAGACCCCGGCGCGGCTGAACAGACCGGCGCGGCAGTGATGCTAGCGCTCCCCTCCTTTCCTCACCCGGCGCTCTGCCATCCTGCGCCATGACTGCTTCTTCCGGTTCTTCTGCGCCTTCTTCCGGGCCGCTGCTCGCCGCCGTGCAGGGGCTGTGGTCCGGCGCCGCGCTGGCCGACCCCCACCCCATCTACGAGCAGATTCGCGGCTTTGCCAATGCCGACGGGCTGGTTCGGCTTCCCGAGTGGAACACCGCTTTTGCCGTGGGGCACGCGGCGACGAGCGCGGTGCTGCGCTCTCCGGCGGCCCGCTCGGGGGAATGGGACCACGGCCCGAGCGACGGCGGAAAATTGCTGCAACACATGATGCTGTTTCGCAACGGCATTCCCCACGCCCGGCTGCGGGGGCTGGTGCAAAAGGCGTTCACGCCGCGCGTGGTGGAGGAACAGCGCGACCTGGTGCGCTCGCTGCTGGACGAACTGTTGAGCGATATGGCGCGCGCCGGGGGGCCGGTGGACCTGGTGGCGGGGCTGTCGGGGCCGCTACCGGGCCGGGTAATCATGCGGATGCTGGGGCTGCGCGGCGCCGACGAGGAGCGCTTTCTGGGCTGGTCGGCAAGCGTGGCCGAACTGCTCGGCGGGGCCGACCGCTCGCCCGCGCTGCTGGCCCGCATCGAGGCCGACGCCCGCGAAATGCGTGGCTACTTCCGCGACCTGGCCGACGAACTGCGCGTGTCGCCCCAGCCGGGCCTGCTCTCGGCACTGGCGGCGGTGGAAGACGGGGGCGAGCGTCTCAGCGGCGACGAACTGCTCTCCAACGCGGTGCTCTTGCTCGCGGCGGGGCACGAGACGACCTCCAACCTCATTCCGGGCGGCGTGCTGGCGCTCTCGCAGCAGCCGGGCGCCTGGGCCGCGCTGCTGAACCACCCCCGGCACCCCGGCGTGGCCGACGAACTGCTGCGGCACGTCTCCCCGGTGCAGCTCGACGGGCGAATGCTGACCGAGGCGCAGACCGTGGGCGAGACACCGCTGCCGGCAGGCACGCCCGTGCAACTGCTGCTGGCGGCGGCCAACCGCGACCCGCAGGTGTTTCCCGACCCGGAGCGGCTCGACTGGGACCGCCCAAACGCCTCCCGTCACCTCGCCTTCGCCGCCGGGCCGCACTACTGCCTGGGCGCGAGCCTCGCCCGGCTGGAAATCGCCGAGACGTTCGCTGCGCTCGCCGAGCGTTTCCCCGACCTGCGCGTGAGCGCCGCACCCCATTACAAGGCCAATTTCGTTCTGCGCGGGCCGCAGGAGCTGTGGGTGACGCTGGGCTGAGACGAAGTTCTGAGGAGGCCAGAGCAAAGAGGAAAAGGACTCTAGAGCAGTGGACGGGAAGATGTTGAGTGTCGTTGACCCTCTACCCTCGTGGGAGAGGGCCTGCCGAAGGCAGGGGTGAGGGGGCGAACAGACCAAATCTGACGAAACCTCATTCCGTCAACTGCTCTAGCAAGACCTCCCGACGGTGTTCCAACATCAAAGCCCCCCGTCCGGCGCCCTCTCACCCTCGCCCGGTACACTTTCAGCATGACCCGCACCCTCTCCCCCTCCGCCGAGGATTACCTCAAGCACCTGTACGGGCTGGGGCAGTCGGGTAAGGTGAGCACCCAGGCGCTCGCCGCCGCGCTCGGGGTGGCGCCCGCCAGCGTGACCGGAATGCTGCGCAAGCTGACCGAGCAGGGGCTGGTGTCGCACGCGCCGTACCAGGGCGCCCGGCTGACTGCCGAGGGCGAACGGGTGGCCCTCGAGGTGCTGCGGCACCACCGTCTGCTCGAACTGTTTCTCCACCGGGCTCTGGGCGTGCCGCTCGACGAGGTGCACGACGAGGCCGAGGCGCTCGAGCACGCGCTGTCCGAGCGGCTCGAAGCCCGCATCGCCGCGTGGCTCGGCGACCCCACCCATGACCCGCACGGCGACCCGATTCCGACGCTGGAGGGCGAGCTCCCGGCCCGCGCCGAGCGGCGGCTCTCGCAACTCGCCCCCGGCGACCACGCCGTGATTGCCCGCGTGCCCGACGGCGACGCCGAGCAACTTCGTACCCTCGTCGGCGCGCGCCTGACCCCCGGCGCCCGCCTCCAGATTCGCAGCGTGGACAGCGCCCTGGGCACCCTGACGGTGCAGGTCGGCCCGTCCGGTAAAGGCGGGCAGGCGCTCACGCTGGCGCTGGGGGTGGCCGCGCAGGTGCAGGTGCTGGCGGGCGAGCTGGACGCGGCGGGGACGGTGTAGAGCATTTGACAGAAAAAGACACCCTCACCCCTCGCTATGCGAGGCCCTCTCCCATCAAGGTAGAGGGTCAAACAGCGCAAGGCACTTCTTTTGTGAAATGCTCTCAGGCTCCCGCCACACCACTCAKCCAGAAAAAGCCTTCAGTTACAGCACCAGCGAGCGCGCCTCTCCGCCGATGGTGTTCCAGAGGGTAAATGCCGCCCGCGCGCCGGGCTTGACCCAGCCCTCGTCGTCCCAGCCAGCGGCGAGCGCGGGGCCACGGGTGTAGGCCCACAGCACGTCGTCAGGGGTCAGGGCCTCGGCGGGGGCGAGGGGCAGGCCGTCGTCGCCCAGGCGGGAGACGGCGGCGGCGAAGTTGCCCTGCACGCTCGGCGGCGCCACCGGCGCGTCGCTGCCGAAGGCGAGGATGGCCCCGGCGTCTTTCAGCGAGCGGAAGGCGTAACTCGTCTGCTCGCGCTGGGGCAGCAGCTCCCGAATCATGGCGGCGTCGGCGGGCAAGTGCACGGGCTGCACGCTGGCGGTCAGGCCCCGGAAACGCGGCAGGTCCTCGGGGCGCAGGTGCTGGGCGTGCTCGACCCGCAGCCGGATGCCGCGCGCCTCGGCCTCGGGACGCAACTGCTCGTAGACGTCGAGCACCTCGGTGTTCGCCCGGTCCCCGATGGCGTGCGTGACCGGCGTCAGGCCCAGGCGCAGCGCCTCGCGGCCCCGTTCCAGGATGAGGTCGGGCGAGTCGAGGGCGATGCCGGTGCCCGAGCCGTCGGCAAAACCCGGCGCGTGGAGCCAGGCGGTGCGGCTGCCAAGCGCACCGTCGGCAAAGAATTTGACCCCGCCCCATTGAAAGAGTCCACCGGGAACGCGGCTCAGGCCCAGCGAGCGGGCCGCGCTGAGGCGTTCGTGCGGCAAGCAGGCCCAGACCCGCAGCGGCAACTCGCCCCGCGCCGCCAGGGTTTGCAGGGCGAGCGGCGCGGCGGCGTCCTCGAAGGCCATGGTATGGGTGCTGACATACCCCCGCGCGGCGAGGTCCTGCGCCCCGGCGCGGGCGTGCGCCAGCCACTCGCTTTCGCTGGGGGCCGGCACCCGCTCCGACACCAGCGCCTGCGCGTTTTCCTGCAAGCAGCCGAGCGGGTGAACGATGTGGCCGCCTTCCGGGTCAGGCGTCTGGTCGTGAATCCCGGCGGCGGCCAGCGCGCGGCTGTTGACCCAGATCATGTGGTGGTCGCGCGAGTGCAGCAGCACCGGGTGGTCGGGGCTCACGGCGTCGAGGTCGGCGGCGGTGGGGTAGCCGCTCAGGCCCAGCTCGGACAGCAGAAAGCCGCCGCCCACAATCCACTCGCCTGCCGGGGTCTGCGCTGCCCGTTCGCGTAGCCGGGCGCGCACCTCGTCCACGCTGCGGACGCCCTGCACATCGAGCTGCGAGAGCGACGCCCCATACATCACGAGGTGGGTGTGCGCGTCGCACAGGCCGGGCGTGAGGTGCAGGTCGCGGTGGTCGAGCACCTCGGCGCGCGGCGCGAGGGCCGACAGCTCTTCGCGTGTGCCCACCGCCAGCACCCGCCCGCCGCCCGCCAGCACCGCCTCCGCCTGGGGCCGCGCCGGGTCGAGGGTGGTGACTTGGGCCAGGATGAGGGTGAGCATGAAGACAGGGTAGAGGGTTGAGGGGAGGGGGTGAAGAGGACGTGCAAAAAGCGCCCCTTCACCCCCTCCCCTTTTGGTCCCGTTCTGCCCTGTCAGCGGCTCAGGTCGTAGCCCGTCACCGGGTGGCCCGGACGCGGATTGCCGGCACCGAGGGGCTGGGCGCGGTCATACAGGTTCCAGCCCTGGGCCACGGTCATGGCGGGCAGCGCCTCTTCCCCGGCGCTCGGCAGCCCCCCCGGCACTTTGAGCGCCGGAATCTCGCCGCCGCGCGGGCTGAACATCAGCCACTGGCGGTTGCGGGCAAACGTCTCGCCGGGGTCGAAGGTGCCGTTGTTGTTGGCGTCGTCGAAGGCGATGACCTGATACAGCCCCAGCACGTCGGGAATGCCCGGCAGGTTCACCCCGAAGGCCGCGCCCGGGTGCAGGGGCGTCTGAGCGAGATTGGCCGTGTTGGTCACGATATTGGGCACGCCCGCGCCCACCAGAGCGAGGCGCAGCCGGGCGCCCGCGTCCCACTTCCCACCGAGGGTGCCGCTGAGGTCGTAGTCGCCCGGCGCGCCGACCGGCTGCTGGCCGCAGGCAGAGAGCGCGAGGAGAGAAAGCAGCGAGGCGGCGCGCTTCATCATTTGTTCTTCGTGAGAATGCGGACGCTGAGCAGCTTGTCGGGCACCGCGCCGGCAATCGGAGTTTCCTGACCGCCGCTGGTTTCGGCGGTGCGGGTCAGCTTGGCGAGCACGTCGTCGCCCGTCACGACCTTGCCGAAGAGGCTGTAGTGGCCGTCGAGAAAGGCCGCCGGGCCGAAGGTGACGAAAAACTGCGAGCCGTTGGTGTTGGGGCCGCTGTTCGCCATCGCCAGTTGGCCGCCGGTGTCGAACGTCAGCTTGGAGCGGACCTCGTCGGGAAACTGGTAGCCGGGGCCGCCCGAACCCCAGGCGTCCTTCTGGGCGTCGTCGGCGCTCTTGGGGTCGCCGGTCTGGGCCATGAAGCCGTCGATCACGCGGTGAAAGCGCAGCCCGTCGTAAAAGTGGTTGCGGGCCAGCGTCACGAAGTTGTTGACGGTGACGGGCGTTTCCTGCTCGTAGAGGTCGATGAGGACCTGGCCCCGGTTGGTGTCGAGCAGCGCGTAGTAGTCCTGGCCGTCTTGCAGGCTCATGGCGGGCTCGGACTTGAACTCGCGCACCGGCTTGTCGGACAGGGCCTTCACTTCGGTGTACCCCGCCGGCACCGCGCCGGGGGCCGTGACCTCGGTGGTCGTGGTCTCGGTTTTCGTGGTCGTGTCGGTCTTGGGGTCCGCCGCTTCGGTTTTCGTCTCGGTGGTCGTGGTTTCGGTCTTGGACTGGCAGGCGCTCAGGGTCAGCAGACCGAGCAGCAGGGCCGCAGGGAGGGTGAGCTTCTTCACGGGTTCCAGTGTACGGGCTGCCCGTGAGGAGAACGGAAACGGCAGCGAGCGCCGGCCCAAAGCTGCTACCTTTTCCCCCGTGATCGTGACCATCGACGGCGTGGCGGCCAGCGGCAAATCGAGCGTGTCGAGCGGCGTGGCTCGGGCACTGGGGATTCCTTATGTCAGCAGCGGCCTGCTCTACCGCGCGGCCACCCTGCTGGGGCTGGAAGCGGCCCTCGACCTCAGCGACGCGCCCCGGCTGCTCGCGCACCTGCGCGCGCTTCCGCTGCGGCTCGAACCGCTGGCAGAAGGCAACCGGGTGTGGTCGGGCGAGCGTGACCTGACGCCGGGGCTGCACCAGAGCGCCGTGGACGCGGGCGTGAGCACCGTCGCCGCGCACCCCGAGCTGCGCGCCTGGGTGGACGAGCAGCTCCGGCAGTTGCCCCCGCCCTTCGTCGCCGAGGGCCGCGACATGGGCACCAACGTGTTTCCGGACGCGCCGGCCAAGTTCTACCTGACCGCCAGCCCGCGCATCCGCGCCGAGCGCCGCAGTGCCGAGCGGCCCGAGGACGTGGACGCGATCGAAGCCGCCCTCATCGCCAGGGACAGGAAGGACGCCGCCCAGAGTGCCCCCGCGCCCGACGCCCGCGTGATCGACACCGGACCGCTGGGATTGGAAGAGGTGATTGGGGAGATTTTGGGGGAGATCGGACAATAGGAAAAAGGGGCCAACGCCGCAGCCCTGGCCCCCAACTTGCCCAATTTTTACTTCGGGTGAAGCTCTACCCCCGTCGCTTCATTGCTATCCACACACTGAAAAATAAACACCTTGACGCCCGTCGCCGAATACTCGCTCAGTTCGCCGCGAATCTGCCAGGTTTCGGCGGTCAGTTGTTTAGCTTCCGTAAAACGCCAGTGGTTGGCAAAGGCGTTGTAGGACTTGGGCAGCGTGATTTTGGCGGTGGCAAGGCAACGTCCGGCATTTTCCTTGGGCTCAATCAAGGGACCGCTTGGCGGAACGTACACGGCAGGGGGTAGGCGGACGGCGCTTCGGTCATCCTTCACCACCTTGAGCGTTGCTCCCACTACGGCAGCGGCGAGCAGCAGGAAGGAGACCAGCCTGCTTCGCCGCACCTCAGCCGCGCAAAAACTCGATAGCGTCCGCCGCCGTATACCCCGGCTTCCAGCTGCCGAGTTCGGTCAGGCCGTCGCCGCTGGTGAGCAGGGACTTTTCCACGTCGCCGTTTTTCTGAATCTGTGGCAGCCCCGCGTCGGACATCAGGGCGTTGCACAGGCACTTGCGGCCCACGGTGTCCTCGACCTTGCCGCCCTTGGCGACGTACTGGTCCACCGGCTCGGCGGCGCAGCGCCAGCCCACTTTGCCTTCCTTGCCGGGGGCCATGTCCCAGTAGGCTTCGCGCAGGTAGCCGATGTCGCAAATCCGCATCCGGCGGGCGTAGACCTCAGGGTTGGAAAGTGTTTCGGGGAGCTGCACCACCTTGAAGGGAAAGCCGGTGGGCGAAGCGAGCGGGTCGGTGTAGACCTTGAGGTCGCCCTGCTGCACCTCGCCGAGCACCCGCCGCTGCAACTCGTCGCGGATGCCCGCTTCCTGGGCGTAGGCGAACAGCGTGCCGACCTGAATGCCGGCAGCGCCCTCCGCGAGCGCGTCTTGCAGGCCGCCGCGCTTGCCGTAGCCGCCCGCCAGCCAGAAGGGGACGCCGAATTTGCGCATTTCGCCGAGGTCGCACACGTCACGCTCGCCGTAGACCGGCTGGCCGAGGTCGTCGAGCGCGTAGTTGCCGCGCGGGGGCGCGTTGTGGCCGCCCGCCGTGGGGCCTTCGACGATAAAGCCTTCGATGCCGCCGGTCTTTTTGCGCAGCATCGCCCCGGCGAGCACGTGCGAGGTCACGATGGGGTAGAACTTCGGGCGCCCAGTGGTCACTCCGTCAAAGCCGTAAGCGGCGGGGTCGAGGGTCACGCCCGGCGTGTCGCCCTGTGGGTCGCCCTTCACGCTGAGTTTGAAGGTGCCGGGCCGCCCCGCCGCGAAGTTGTCGAGCGCGGCGGGCACTTCACGCGGAATGCCCGCGCCCATGATGACCGTGTCCACCCCGGCGAGCATGGCGCCGTAGAGCGAGGGCAGGGTCATCAGTTCGAGCTTGGTGAGCAGGTTGAGCCCCACCGGATTGCTGTGCCCCTCGCGGGCGAGCCAGACCTCGACAAAGGCCCCGGCGATAGACAGTTCCCAGGCGAGCTGGTGGTTGCGGTGGCTGGGCAGCGGCACGCGGGCGTAGGGTTGCCCCTCGGCACGCCCTCCCTCGAGGAAATACTTGGCGATGAATTCCTGCGCTTTGGCCGGGTTGGGGTACTCGGCGAGCGCCCGGCGGACGTGGCCCTGCGGGTCGCCGTCTTGAAGGCGCCGCACCAGCACGTTGTCGATGCCGGTGCCCGACACCACGCCGAGTTCGCCGGTGCGCGACACCGCCTGCGCCAGCCGCCAGTCGGAAACGGCCACGCCCATGCCCCCCTGAATGATGCGGGGCAGGCGCGCCGGAGAAGTCTGTGCCTTGTCAGTCATGGTTCACCTTGTGCCCCGCGAGCCGGACCAATCAGGCGCGACACGGGGTCAAGAGAGTATTTCGCGCCCTTGTGCTCGCCCCCGCGATGTTGAGACGGGGTGCAAAGAAGGCGAAAAAGTGCCAAACAGCACAGGCTCAGACCTTGATGGCCCGCAGTTCGCTCAGCGCCTTTTTGTACTGCTCGATTTCGCGCTCGACGACGCCAAGTTGCCGGGAAATTTCGGCCTCGTGGCGGTCCCAGCGAGCATTGGTGTAGGCATGAACGGCCCGCTCGAAGGTCTCGATTTCGTCGCCGAGGTGCTGCTGCCCGCGCTGCTGTACGGCGTTGAGCTCGGCGCGGGGCACTGCGCCGGGGTCGAACTGAAAAAAGTCTTCCAGGCCGCGCCGCCACGCCAGCAACTCGCGGCCCAGCGGGGCAGGCAGAGCGCGGACCCGCTCGGCGGTCACGTCCAACGCGGTGCGAATGCCCTGCGCCACCGCCAGCCCGAGTTCGCGGGGGCCGACGCCCGGCACGCCGCTGCTGCTGAGCTGCTGCTGGCGCAAATAGTCTTGCCGGGAGCGTTCGCGCCAGCGGCCCAGTAGCGCCTCCAGGCTCCCGCCCGCGCTGAGGCTCAGCAGGTGCGCCCGGCGCTGCTCCAACGCCTGCTGCTCGCGCAGGTGCAGGGCGGCGGCGTTCTCGACGTGGTAGCGCTCACGCAGTTCCTCGCGCTGGGCGACGCGGGCGGCGAGCTCGGTCTTCACCTCGGCCCGGCGCCGCCGCACCGCCCGGCGGTAGCGCTGCTGCGGCCCCCGGCGCGGCAACAGCCCCCGCACGAGGTCGTGTTCCCAGCGCTCGTAACGGTCGATCAGGCCGTCCCAGTCCACCGCAAAGCGCCGCCCCAGCGTGAGGGCAAAGACGATCAGTGCGGGCACCACCAGCCCCGCCAGCACCGAGCGCTGCACCAGCCCGACCCCCAGCATCAGCGCGGCGAGGACGGCGACCCGCAGCGTCCAGGTCAGGAGTTGCAACTGCTGGCGGTGGTTTAAACCCCGTGGTTTGTCGGGCAGCGCCAGCGGCAGCGGGGGCAGCGGCGGCGCCTCGATGACCGGGGCCACCGGGGGCGACGGCGGCGGCGCGACCACTCGCTGCACGTCGTTCCACAGCCGCTGCACCCGCGCCGTTACGTCTTCCCCGCTGCTGGGCGCCGGCCCCTCGCGCTCGGCGGCGCAACTCGGGCAAGGGAGCCCCGGCACCTGCCAGTGACCGGCGCGGCGGGCACAGGGCACCAGTTCGGCGGCCAGAGCGCCGAGCGCCGCTGCCCAGGTTTCGGGAGATGGGCGGGGGACCACCGGCACCGCGAACGCCTGCACGAACAGCGCCTGCACCGCCGGGGGCAACGCCGCGAAGGGCCACTCGCCCGGCGCGGTCCGCCGCCCTGGCCCGGCCTGCGGCGCGTCCACAAAGAGCCCGGCGGCAATCGCCTCGCCCGGCCCCGGCGCCGCCCCGCGTGCCTGAATCCCGGCGTAGGGGTGGCGGCCCAGCAGCAGCTCGAACAGCAGGACGGCCAGCCCGAAGGCGTCGCTCTCGGCGTCGGCCCCAGCGCCAGTGGCGCTCCCAACGCGCTGACGCTCGGGGGGCAGATATTCCGCGCTCGCCACCGGCCCGGCAAAGTCGCGCCCAGCGAGGTGCAGCGCGTAGTCGTCGGCCCCAACCAGCCGCACCTCGCCCGCGTCGGACACCAGCGCGTGCTCGGGCCGCACGTCGCCCATGTGGTGCCCGGCGGCGTGCAGTTCGGCAAAGGCGAGCGCCAGTTCGCGCCCGACCCGCACGGCGAAGGGCCAGTCGGCCTCCGGAAAACTGCGGCGGCGCGTGTCGGCCCGCAGCAGCGCCCGCACCCCCTGAAACTGCTGGGGCGGCAGCAGGGGCAAGAGCAGCCCCGCGAGTTGCCGGTTGGGGCCGTAGAGCGCGGCCAGCGGCCACACCAGGCGCCGGGCCACGTCCGGGTGGGGCGGCACCTTGACCAGTTCCTCGACCTTCTGGGCCTGGGCGGGCGGCGGCGGCGCCAGGTAGACCTTCGCTACCTGCCCGCGCACCTCGCCGAGGGTCAGCAGGTCGGCGTGCCGGCCCTGGGCCAGCGGCCTGCCGGGTGGAATGGGCACGCCATACACGTCTTGCAAGGCGGGAGGAGCAGTCATAGGTCGGTTGCAGGGTAGCGTCAGAAGGACGTGTCGTCATGTCAGGGGCCCGCATCCCAGGAATCCCGGAAACGAAAAAAGGCGACCCAGACAGCTTTCTTACCGTTCGGTACGGGACGCGCGCCCCGCGCCGGAAGACTATGCTGCCCAACATGCTCCTGTTCTCTGCTTCCCTCACGCCGCGCGGTCTGCGGACGGCCCGGCCAGAGGCGCAGGCATGACGCTCGCGTGTCCGACTGCCCAGCACCTGCTCGCCCGGCGTACGGTGCCGCAGCCCGCACCGCTCGATTTTGTGGTGGTCGGCCTCAATCACCAGACCGCGCCAGTCGAGGTCCGCGAGCGCGTCGCCGTGCGGCCCGAGGAAGAAGGCGCGCTGCTCGGCCACCTCGCGCGCCACGCCGACGAGGTGCTGCTGCTCGCCACCTGCAACCGCACCGAGGTCTATCTCGCCGGGGTGCACGGCGACCCGCTCGCCGCCTTCGAGGGCGCCTGGGGCCACGCGCTGCTCGATCACCTCTACGTGTACCGGGGCGAGGCCGCCGTGCGGCACCTCTACCGCGTGACGGCGGGGCTCGACAGCCTCGTCATCGGCGAAACCCAGATTCAGGGACAGGTCAAACGTGCCTGGCAAAGTGCCCGCGAGCGCGGTCTGAGCGGCACCCTGATGAACAAAGTGGTGCAGGGCGCACTGGCGGCGGGCAAGCGGGTGCGCTCGCACACCGGCCTGAGCGACAAGGTGGTCAGCGTGTCGAGCGCCGCCGTGGAACTCGCGCAGGCCGCGCTCGGTGAGCTCTCGCAGCGCCGCGCCCTGATTCTGGGGGCGGGCGAAACCGCCGAGCTGACTCTGACCCACCTGCGGGCGGCAGGCGTGCAGGACGTGCTGGTGGTCAACCGCACCGCCGAGCGGGCCCGCGCCCTCGCCGAAAAACTGGGGGGCCGCGCCTGCCCCGCCGAGGAACTGTCCGCCGCGCTCCCCGAAGTCGACGTGGTCATCGCATCGAGCGCCGCGCCGCACTACGTGGTCACCGCCCAGAACGTGCGCGAGGCGCTCGCCGGGCGTCCGGGCCGCGCCATGTTCCTGATTGACATCAGCGTGCCGCGCATCCTTGACCCCGAGATTGCCAGCGTGCCCGGCGCGCACCTCTACAACCTCGACGACCTGACCGCCGTCGTGCAGCGCAATATGCAGAGCCGCCGCGCCGCGCTCCCGCAGGCCGAAGCGATCATCCGCGAACTCGGCTCGGACCTCAGCCGCTGGTATCTGACCCGTGAGACGCAGCTCGCCCGGCAAGCGGAGCTGGCCTTGGCGTGTGATTGAAGCGACGGCTCAGGAAAACGCATCCCCACCCAAAGCAAAAAGCGGAAGCCTACGCCTCCGCTTTTTTGTTCTTTCTCGTTTCGGTCAGTCCTCTTCGTCCTCGGGCAGATCGGCGTTGGTGTACACGTTCTGCACGTCGTCGAGTTCTTCGAGGTATTCCACCAGCGTCAGCAGTTTGCGGGCGTCGTCGCCAGCCACCGCCACCGTGTTGGTCGGCAGCATGGTGATCTGGCCGCTTTCCACGGCGTAGCCGGCGGCGCTCAGGGCGTCCTGCACGGCGTAGAGGTCGTTCGGCGCGGTGCTGATTTCCAGGCCCTCGTCGGATTCCTGAATGTCCTCGGCGCCGTTTTCGATGGCGACTTCCTGCGCGGCCTCGGAGGCATCGCGAAGCAGGATGATGCCCTTTTTCTCGAACTGCCACGCCACCGAGCCAGAGTTGCCCATGCTGCCGCCGCGCTTGTTGAACACGGCGCGGATGTCGGCCACGGTGCGGTTGACGTTGTCGGTCAGCGTCTCGATGAAAATGGCGGTGCCGCCGGGGCCGTAGCCCTCGTAGGTCTGCTCCTTGTACTCGGCGGCGCCTTCGCCCGCGCCCACCGCACGCTTGATGGCGTTTTCGATGTTGTCGGCGGGCACCGTGTCGGTCTTGGCCGCCGCAATCGCGTTTTTCAGGCTGAGGTTGCCCGCCGGGTCACCGCTGCCGCCCGAGCGGACGGCGGCCTGAATGGCGCGGATGTGCTTGGAATACATCGCGCTGCGTTTCTTGTCGTTGGCACCCTTCTTGCGCTTGATCTGCGCCCACTTGCTATGACCGGCCATGTTTCAGAAGTCTCCTGTGCTGTGCGAACCTGCGCGAAAAAAAGGTAGAGCGTGCGTCCGGCGCGCCGGGCCGTCAGGGTCCGGGGGAACGCGAAATGCGCCGGACATTCTAGAGCATTTGACAGAAAAAGACCCCTTGGTGCAGCTCTTCGAGTCCTACCAGGGTAGAGGGTCAAAAATGCGAAACATTCTTATGTCAAATGCTCTAGCGCGGCCGAACTAAAGACAATGGCACCGGCAGCGGTCACGGCGCCGCGCACGCCGGGGAGGATACTGGGACCATGTCAAGCGAACTTCGGCACACCGAACGCCTCGTGAACGGGGTGCGGCTGCACTGCGTGGAGGCCGGCCCCGAACAGGGCCCCCCGGTCATCTTGCTGCACGGCTTTCCCGAGTTCTGGCGCGGCTGGGACCGCCAGATCGGGCCGCTCGCCCGCGCGGGGTTCCGGGTGGTGGTGCCCGACCAACGCGGCTACAACATCAGCGAAAAGCCGCAGGGCGTGGAGTCGTACCACATCGATACGCTGGTGGCCGACGTGGCGGCGCTCATCCACGACCTCGGGCACGAGCGCGCCCATATCGTCGGGCACGACTGGGGCGGCGTGATTGCCTGGGCGGTCGCCATCTCGCGGCCCGCCGTGGTGGACAAACTGGTGATTCTCAACGCCCCGCACCCCGGCGCCTTCGGACGGGAAATGCGCCGTCCCGAGCAGAGAAAGCGCTCGTGGTACGTGGGCTTTTTCCAGCTCCCCTGGCTGCCCGAGCGCCTGCTGGTGCCCTTTGGACGCAAGGGCCTGGGCGGAGCGCGGCCCGGCAGCTACAGCGCCGAGGACATGCACCACTACGAAACCGCCTGGACACAGCCCGGCGCGGCCACCGCCATGATCAACTATTACCGCGCCCTGATCCGCTTCGGGAACGTCAAGGGCCGGCAGGTTCACGCCCCCACCCTGCTGCTGTGGGGCGAAAAGGATTCGGCTCTGGTGCCCGAGCTCGCCGACAACCTCGGCAAGTGGGTGCCCAACCTGAAAACCGTCAAGTTTCCCCACGCCACCCACTGGGTCATGCGTGACGAAACGCTGCGGGTGAATCAAGAGCTACTGGCATTTCTGGAATAGCCGCAGCGCATTTTGTTTGCTTCCACGCGGCTCGTGCCTCTCTAACGGCTCGCCGCCCCCCTGGCCGAGGCCACCAGCCGCAGATGCAACGAGTAGCTTTGTGGCCCCGACCGGTGCTCGTAGCGGGCAAACAGCTCGTCGAGTTCGTGTTGAAAGGCGAGGGCGTCGGCGTGGGTCAGGCGCAGGTTCGCCCAGCGGTCAATCAGCACCAGGTCGTCTTTGCCGCCCCAGGGCTGACCGGGCGAGTGAGCGAGAAACGCGCCGTAGGTCTCGCCGTGAATCACGATCTGGGTGCCGCCGATGTCGGGCAGGTCGGCAAAGGCCCGAGCGATGTCGGCGCGCAGTTGGCGTTCCATCGGCTCACCGATGCGCGCCAGCACCTCGTCAACGGGCAACACGGCGTGCGGAATGTAGAAGGAGGGGGAGGTCAGGCCATAGAGCCGCACGGGCCGCCCCGCCCTTTTTTTGGTGTCCTGCACGTCCAGCACGCCGAGCGCCTGCCAGCGGCGCACCCGGCGCAGCGTGCGGTAGAGCGGTTCCCCTCGCTGCGCGGCCCACTGCGCGGGACTCAGCGGCCCCTGGCGAAAAGGCCCCAGTTCGCCGCTCACGATGCCGCCCAGCAGCGCCAGCGCCGCGCCCTCGGACTGGACGAGTACGCTACTTGCATTTTGCTCTGGCATGGCAAGTAGCCTAGCCCGACACTCTGGGCATGACCACCCCACCTCCGGCCCCACCCGCGCAGATCGTTCTGCAAAACACTCGCCCGCTGACCTTCAAGCTCGCGGACGGCTATGCGCTGACCGGCGAACTCAGCCTCCCGCCGGGGGCCAAGCCGGGTCAGAAGTTCCGCACCGTAATTCTGCTGCACGGGAGCGGCCCCAACGACCTCAACGAAACGCTGCCCGAACAGGTGAGCGGCGTGCCCGGCGGCAGCAAGGTCTTTTTGCAACTCGCCCGGCAGCTCAACGAGGCGGGCTTCGCGGTGGTGCGCTACAACAAGCGCGGCGTGCTGGGCGCTGGCCCCCGCATCGACCCGGCGGCCCGCCCCGAACAGGCCACCGTCTCGCAGTTTTCCGCCGACGCGCTGGGCGTGCTCCAGACCGTGCGGACTTTGCCCGAGGTCAACCCCGGTGAGGTCTTTTTGCTCGGTCATTCGGAAGGCACCATGCTCGCCGCCCGCATCGCCCGCGAGCACCCGGAGCTGGTGCGCGGGCTGGTGCTCATCGGCACGGTGGGCTACACCTTCCGCGAAACGCTGCATTTCCAGCTCGTCGACCGGCCCCTCGCGCAGGTTCACGAGCTGATGGACGCCGACCACGACGGCTTCCTGACGATTGCCGAGCTGACCGCCGGCTTCGAGCGCTTCGGGCTCGACCTCGCCGATCAAGCGTCCGCCTTCGGCGTGGTGCAAAAGGACAAGACGTGGACCTTTCTTCCCGAGATGAAGGCCGACGCCGGGGGCCGCGTCCGGATTGACGGCCCCATCAAGGACCGGCTGGAGGCGGCGTTTGCCCCGTACCCCAACCTGCCGGATTTCGGCCCCGCTGCCGCCCGCTACTTCAAGGATGCCGATGCCTACGGCTCGGTCACGCAGAACCTGCCCGGCTACGGCGGCCCGGTGCTGATGCTGCACGGCGCCGCCGATCCGCAGACCATCCTCCCCGGCGCGAAATTGGCGCAGGCCGCCGCCGAAAAAGCGGGCAACAAGCGCGTGAAGCTCATCGTCTATCCGGGCCTGGGGCACTCGCTCTCGCCGCTCAAAGACGGCAGGCCGACTCTGGGCTGGATGGACGCCCAGCCGCTCAACGACCTGACGACGTGGCTCAAAGCGCAGAAGTAACGGGCTGAAAGAGAAGGGCAGCGAAGGGGTGGAGCGCGGCGGGAACGGTGTCCCGGGCACTCCACCCCCTCCCTTTTGTCGGCTCAGCGGTAGCGGTCGTTGTCGCGCAGGTGCTCCGCATACGTGTGGTTCACGTAGATTTTGCCGCCCGCGTGCAGGAAGTACAGGGCGTCGCGCCCATCCGCCATTTTGCGCTGCGGGTTGACGATGCTCAGGAGCGCGGCCTCGCCGGGGTTGTTGATGGGGCCAGCGGGCAACCCCTGGCGGGTGTAGGTGGAATAAGGCGTATCCACCTTGAAGTCCCCCGCCGAGCGGTCGAGTTCCGGCAGGTCCTTGCCCAGCCCATAGGCCACGGTGGGGTCGCTGCCGAGCGGAATGCCGTCGCGCAGGCGGTTGAGGAAGACCCCGGCAATGACCGGCATCTCTTCGTTGTTGGCGGCCTCGGCCTGCACCATGCTCGCCAGCGTCACCCAGTCGCGCACGTCGAGGCCGAGCGCCTTCGCCTTGGCGACGTTGCCCGGCGTGAACTCGGTTTCCATGCGCTCCACCATCTTCTTCACCACGTCAGTGGCGCTGTCCTTGGGGCGGAACTCGTAGGTGGCGGGAAACACGAAGCCTTCGAGGTTCTTCTGCTTGCCCCGGGCGTAGCGGCTGAGCGACGCGTCGTTGAGCGCCGCCGTGATGGCCGCCGCGTCGAAGCCCGCCTTCTGGAAAATCTCGGGCAGGTCCTTGATGCGCCGGCCCTCGGGCACGGTCACGTTGACCACCGGAACGCGGGCGGGGCCGTCCAGCGTCTTGACGACCTCATCCACCGTCATCTGACCGTTGAGGTCGTAGGCGCCTTCCTTGAGCCGCGCCGCCGCGCCGCTTTGCTGCATGGCGTAGCGCAGGATGCGGGCGTTTTTGACGATCTTCTTGTTTTCGAGTTCGCGGGCGATTTGCGGCACGGTCTCGCCGGGCGTGACTTCCAGCGTGTAGGGGGCGCCGCCCGCCGGGCCGAAGAGGCTGCGGAAATAGGCAAAGGCGCCGAGCACGGCCAGCAGGCCCAGCACGATCAAGCCGAGCAGCAGTTTGGCCCAGAGCGGCAGGCCACGGCGGGAATTCAGGGTCGTCATGCGTTTACCTCAGGAGAGTCTTGGGAAGGGTCAGGGGCAGCTGCGGGGTCAGGGGTCAACAGATCGGCGCCCACGCTCGCCAGCCGCCGGGTGAGGTCAGGGTCAGCGGGCGGGCGAGCCCCGAAGCGCGAGACCACCCAGCCGCCCACCTGCACGGCGACGCGGGCGGCGCGCTCGGCGTCGTGGTGCCGCAGCCACTGCGACAGGAAAGCGCCCCCGAAGGCGTCCCCGGCCCCGGTGGCGTCCACCAGCGGGTCGCGGGTGGCGGGCACCTGCACGCGGGCGGTCTGCGGGCCTTCGATCAGGGCACCGTCCTCGTCCATCTTCAGGGCAATCAGGGCGCGGGGGTAGCGGGCCCGCAGCCAGGTGAGCGCCGCTTCGTTGTCGCGCTCGCCGCTCATGGCGCGGGCCTCGTCGTCGTTGGGAAACATCACGTCGAAGGGCAGCGCGTCCACGATGTTCAGGAAGGCTTCGCGCCCAAGTTGCTGAATCATCTGAAAGCTGCCGGGGTCCAAGCTGAGGGTGGCGCCCCCCGCCTTGGCGATGCGGGCCGCTTCGAGCGCGGCGGCGCGGGGCGGGTCACGAAACAGGCTCCAGGCGGTCAGGTGCAGGTGTCCGGCACTGGAGAGCACGTCGCGTGGCAGCTCCTCCGGCAGCAGTTCCCAGTCGGCGCCCTGCCCGGTCAGCATGGCGCGCTGGCCCCGGCGGTCAATCAGGGCGAGGATGACGCCGGTGGGGTGCGCGGCGCTTGCCAGCACCTCGGCGCGCACCCCCTCGGCGCGCAGTTCGGCGGTCGCCAGTTCGCCGAAGCGGTCCTGGCCGATTTTGCCGACGAAGGTGGTCGGGGCGCCGAGCCGCGCGGCCCACACGGCCAGGTTGGCGGCGCTGCCCCCGCCGGAGAGTTCCAGGCGCCCGGTGGTGTCGCCGCCCGGCAGCAGCAGGGTGTCGGGTTTGGCCAGTACGTCCCAGGCGAGGTCACCCAGGGACACCAGCGGCGGCGGCAAGGCCGGAAAAGAGGCGTCTGTCATGCGTAAGGCTCAGGATAGCAAGGGGCCAGGAGAGTAAGGGGGCTGCCGCACTCGGCCCAGCTCAGGCCTCCCGCTCCCGCACCGGGGTCTGCATCTCGCGCAGTGCGAGCAGGCTCAGCCCCAGCGCGAGCAGGTCCAGCGCGGCGTGGACGCCATACATCACCACGTCCTGCGTCCGGAAGCCCTCGCTCACGCCGCCCAGCGGCACGGTGTTGATGACCCCGATGGCAAGGGCGAGCGGCGCGGCCACGTTGAGCCACTCGCCCAGGCGCCGGCGCCCCAGCGCGTTCGCCGGGTCGGTCGCGTAGCGGGCGAGCGTGCCGTACACCGCGTTCTTGGCGAAGATGTACCCGAACGACAGGGTTTGCAGCGCCGTCAGCGCCACCGGGTTGACCTCCGCCGTCACGTTGCCGCTCAGCGCCAGCAGCCCGATGAGCCACAAAGACAGCCGCAGCGCCGTGAGCCAGGGAAAGAAAATCCGCAGCGCCCTGAGCGTGCCGTCGGTGTCCGGCGTGCCCTGGCCGAGCAGATAACGCCCGAAAATGACCGCCCACCACGCCCCCACCAGCGCGGCGAGCAGCGAGCGCAGGCCGGTGACGACCGTGCCTTCATTCAGCCCCGGCAGCAGCGTATACGCGGTCAGCCCCAAGCTGGCGGCCACGTAGAGCCACTGCGCGGTGAGAGCCGGGAGGCGCCAGCGGTTGCCGGAAGCCCCTGCCGGCGCGGTCACAGGCCCAGCTTGGCGGTCAGGCGCTCGCGGACGACTTCGGGTTTGGCCTTGCCGCCCATCGCCTTCATGACTGGGCCGAACAGCGCGTTCATCGCCTTGGCGTTGCCACCGCGCACCTTCTCTACAGTCGCGGGGTCGGCCTCCATCGCGGCGTCAATGGCGGCGTCAATCGCCCCGGTGTCAGTCACCACGCTCAGCCCGCGCTCCTGCACCAGCTGCGCGGGGTCGTGGCCCGCCAGCACGTCGGGCAGCAGGTCTTTGGCAATCTTGCCACTGATGGTTCCGGCGTCAATCAGGCCGACCAGCGCAGCGAGGTGTGCGGGCTGGAGGTCGCTGTCCTCAACTCCCTTTTCCTGCGCGGCGAGTGCCCCGGCCACGTCGGTGAGCAGCCAGTTGGCGAGCTTCTGGGCATCCGGTTTCTGGGTGTCGGAGCCGCTTTTGAGAGCCTCGTCGTAGAACTTCGAAAGGCTGACGCTCAGGCTCAGGGTCTGCGCGTCGCTCTCGCGTACGCCCGCTGCCCGGTAACGCTCCAGCTTTTGCGCGGGCAGTTCGGGCATCCGGGCGCGCACCTCGGCAATCCACTCGGGGGTGATGTCGAGCGGCGGCAGGTCGGGCTCGGGGAAGTAGCGGTAGTCGGCCTCGCCTTCCTTGGTCCGCATCAGGAAGGTCTTCTGGCCGCCCTCGTCCCAGCCGAGCGTGTCCTGGGTGATGATGCCGCCCGCGTCCAGCACCTTCGCCTGCCGCGCGGCCTCGTACTCGATGGCGCGGGCCACCGAGCGAAAGGAGTTGAGGTTCTTGACTTCCACCTTGGTGCCCCAAGGCTCGCCGGGCTTGTGAATGGAAATATTCACGTCGCAGCGCATCTTGCCTTCCTCCGGGGTCGCGTCGGACACGCCGAGCGACTGCGCAATGGCCTGCACGCTTTCCAGAAAGGCGCGGGCCTGCTCGGGGCCGGTGATGTCGGCTTCCGTGACCATTTCAATCAGCGCCGAGCCCGCCCGGTTGAGGTCGAGCAGCGAGTAGGGCGCGTAGGTCGGGTGCACGAGCTTGCCCGCGTCGTCTTCAAGGTGCGCCCGCTTGATGCGGATGCGCTCGGGGCCGCCCTCTCCCGGCACGTCCAGATACCCGTCACGCGCAATCGGGCGATCGTACTGCGAGAGCTGAAAGTTCTTGGGGGCGTCGGGGTAAAAGTAGTTCTTGCGGTGAAACTGCGTAAAACCCGACACGTCGCAGCCCAGCCCCAGACCGAACATCATGGCGAGTTCCACCGCCCGGCGGTTGAGGGTGGGCAGCGTGCCCGGCAGGCCCAGGGTCAAGGGGTCGGTGAATTCGTTCGGCCCCGCGCCGTGGTAGTCGGCGGGGCAGGCGCTGAAGATTTTGGACCGGGTGTTCAGTTGCAGGTGCACTTCGAGCCCGATGACCGCCTGATACGTCATGGGAAAAAGGATAGCGCCCTGACCGCTGCGCATCTGGAGGGCGGGCAGACAGCGGCAGCGGGGCAAACAGGACAACAGGACACACGCCCGCACAAACCGACTTCAGGCCGCTTCTCACGAGATTGTAAGGGGGGCCCTTATTCGTCAGGGTGGGGGCGGCCGGCGGCGGAGACGAACTGTTAGACTTCTCATATGCCGCGCATTCTGGTCGTGGACGACGACGCCGCCATTGTCAAGCTCATCAGCGTCATTCTCAGCCGCGCCGGGCACGAGGTGCGGAGCTGTTCGCATCCGGTGGAAGCGCTGGACCTGCTCAAAGTGTTTACCCCTGACCTGATCATCAGCGACGTGGTGATGCCGTACATGACTGGCCTGGAATTTCTGGAACAGGTGCGCGACCACGAGAACCTTTCGGCGATGCCGTTCATCTTGCTCTCGAGCCACGCCGAGCGGACCGATGTGCGCCGGGGCATGAACCTCGGCGCCGACGACTACCTGCCCAAGCCCTTTACGCCGCAGGGCCTGACCACCGCTGTGGACGCCCGGTTGCGCCGGGTGGGCCTGACCGCGCAGGCCGAAAGCGGCACCCAGGCCAAGGGGCTCGGCACCGCGCAGGTGCTGTGGCAGGGGCAGCAGGTGTCGTGGGTGTCGCGCAAGGCGCTCGAACTGTTTTTCTACCTGCTCGAACACAAGGAAGTCACCAGCTGGGAAGCCGCCGAGGCGCTGTGGCCCGAAAAAGACGAGTCGCGGGCGAGCAGCCTCTTTCACACCACGCTGCACCGCCTGCGCAAGAGCCTGAACAACGAGGCCGTGACCAGCCAGAACCGCAAGTACGCGCTCGCCGCTGGCCTGAACCCCGAGTACGACGTGCAACGCTACGAACTGCTCGCCGGACAGGCCGAAGCGGGCAGTCTGGGCTACGAGGAGCTCAAGGAACTCGTCGGGCAGTACGGCACGTTCCTGCCCGGCGCCGACAGCCCCTGGGTGGACGACGTGCGCTCGCGGCTCGAACAGACCCAGATGAACCTGCTCGGCCTCGCCGCCCGCGCCGCGAGCCTGGCCGGCAAGCCCAAGGAGGCCGCGCAATACCACCAGCGCGCGCTCACGCTCGACCCCCTCAGCGAACAGGACTGGAAGGGCCTGCAAGCGTCGCTCGACACCCTCGGCGACCCCCGCGCCCGCATGGCCGAACAGCGCGAGGCGTGGTGGGCGATGGATTTCGACTGAGGGAAGAGAAAAAAGAAACGGCGCCAAGGTCAACTCACCTTGGCGCCTTTTTTCCTGCCTTAGAGCAGTTCTCCGAATGACGCGTGCGTCGGAACAGCACCGCCACCCGCTCCATTCTCTGCTTCGCAGCTTTGCAAGTCCGTTCTGCTCCGTGTTTTGCACTCGCTCCGCTCGCCAAAAAGCTGTGCCATCTTTTTGTCAAAGGCTCTACAGGAACGGATTGCTCCGCTTCTCCCGTCCAATCGTCGTGAAGCCGCCGTGGCCGGGGTAGACGTAGGTGTCGTCCGGCAGGCTCAGCAGTTCGCGCTCGATGCCCGCGATGAGCTGCGGGTGGTTGCCGCCCGGCAGGTCGGTGCGCCCGATGCCCCCGGCAAAGAGGGTGTCGCCCGCAATCACGAAGCCGTCGCCCACGAACACCACATGCCCCGGCGCGTGCCCCGGCAGCTCACGGGCGGTCAGGGTGAGGTCGCCTGCCGTGAAGGTCTGGTCCTGGGCAATCTGCTGGTCGGGGTCGGCGGGCTGCACGAAGGGCAGGTTCCAGCGCCCCGCCGACGCCGCGCCGAGGTGATAGGTGGCGAGGTCGTCCGCGTGGAGGTGAACCGGCACGCCGAGCGCCTCGCGCACCGGCTGCACCGCGCCGATGTGGTCGAAGTGCGCGTGGGTGAGCAAAATCGCCTGCACGTCCACCCCCGCCGCGCGCACGAGGTCCAGAATGCGCGCCGCTTCGTCGCCGGGGTCAATCAAGAAGCCCTGGTTGTCCGAGCCCGCCACGAGCAGCGCGTTTTCCTGAAGGGGGCCGGTGGGGAGCGACCACAGACGAACGGAACCGTGGGTGCGGGGAGCAGGCAGCGTCATGAGCGCAGCATAGCGGGGCGACTCCGCTTGCCCCTCTGGCCCCCATGCCCGATGATGACGCCATGCAACACACCCGCACCTGGACGGACGTGTACGGCTCGCCCCGCGCCAGCTTCGAGGGCCGCGCCGGGGGCCACCGCTGGCTGGTCGCCGCGCCGCCCGAACTCGCCGCTGCGCTGCCCGCCGCCCTCGCGGCAGTGGACGGCAAGGGCACCTTCGAGCTGCTCGTCCACGACGGACTGACCCCGCTGCTCGGCGCGCTGGAAGAAGGCGAACACCGGGGCGTGCTGGTGGTGGCCGAGCGGGCCCTCGCAGGTGGCCCAGCGGTGGAGGTGCCCGCGCGGGTGGTGGACGACCTCAGCGGCGCGCCCTACCAGGAAGGCGGCCCGTTTCCCGCCTGGACCGGCGCCGGGACCGTAATGGGGGAACAGGGCGAGTGCGCGGCAGCAGCGCGGCAGCCTCGCTCGGCGTGCCGGTGGTCGTCACCGACCCGGCGGGCGTGGCTCAGGCGCTGACCGCCTGGCTGGACGCGACGCCGCACGGACGCTGACCCACTGACCCTGATGACCCTGCCCCGCCACAATCTTTCCGAACGGCCAAGAGGCACAAACGGGCGGAGACTTACAATTTGAACCATGCAGATTCTCTCCAAGGTGGTGGTGCTGATCGGCCTGGTGGTCATCGTGGCCAGCCTGTTCTATCTCGCGAAGAACTACATCGACATCAACCAGCTGCACGCCATCGCCTACGCCAACAAGAGCAACGAGGGCCCCAACCCCGTCAACAACGTCATGCTCATGACCGCGCTCGCCGTCGCGGGCGGCTTTCTCACCGGCCTCGGCCTGAGCATGCCCAAGCGCTGAGCCACCGGCCAAATAGAAAACCCCTCCGGCTGGGAGGGGCTTTTTTATGGTGCAGCGGGGGTCAGCTCAGCGCCCTGACCAGTTCCGCCTTGCTCATGCGGCTGCGGCCCGCGATGCCTTTTTCCTTGGCGCGGTTGTAGAGCTCGTCGCGGGTCAGGTCGCTCAGCGCGGCGTCCGGGTTGCCGGTGCCCTGGGTGCGCTTGTTCGGGGTGCGGCCCTCTTCGCGGCGGGATTTGTTGACGGTGCGGGCGGCGATTTCCTCGGCGCGGTCTGGCGACTCGCCGCGCTTGACCTCACTGTCCTTGACGTGCTCGTACTGACGTTCGTCTTTGTTGCTCCAGGCTTTGGGCATGGCGCACCTCCGGCGTTAACGTAAGCCTCGCGGCCCCGCGCCAGAAAGTCGGACTTTCTTTATTCCCCGCCGACCACCGCCTGCACCCGGCCCACCTGCCCGCTCGTCAGCCGGACCTTGATGCCGTGCGGGTGCGAGGGCGAGCGCGTGAGCAGCGCCGCGACCACGCCACGGGTCAGCTTGCCGGTGGGCTGGTCCTGCTTTTGCACGATGTCCACGGTCAGGCCGGGCCGAATCTGGGAGCGGAGGGGCGGCATGTTGCCAGCCTACCCGTTGCCCCGGACGAACAGAGCGAACTGCACGGCCCCCGCCCGCCGGGCGTGAACGATGGCGCCGCCGGGCAAGGCAGTCTCCACCGCGCTCAGGTCAGGAAAGGTCAGCCCACCGAGCCGGGCGAGGAGCCCTTGCAGCGGCCCGCCCGTGCGCGGCACGAACATCAGCCACAGCTTGCCACCGGGACGCAGCAGCCGCGCGCACTCGCCGAGCAGCCGCGCGGGGTCGGCGGTTTCGTTCAACGTCGCCCCAACGACCACGCCGTCGAAGCTCGCCGTGCGCCAGCCGGTCTCTTCCACGTTCGTCTGCACCCACTCGATCTGGGGCCGGGGTTCCCGCCGCGCCGCCGCGTGCAGCATGGCGGGGCTGAGGTCAGCGGCCACCACCCGGCAGCCCGCCCGCGCCAGCACCCCGGCGTAAAACCCGGTGCTGGTGCCCACGTCCAGCCAGCGTTCCCCAGCATGAGGGCGGCACAGCCCGAGAAACAGCCGCGCTTCCCGCGCCAGCCCGAACGGTTCTCCGGCCAGCCACGTCAGCGAACGGGCGCGCCACAGGGGATACCCCCAGGCGGTCAGGGGAAAGAAATTGCTGCGTTGAGCGGGAGTCAGGTTCATAAGTCACCTTGACATCGAAAAGGGGCGGAGGGCCGCAAAAGCAAAAAGCCGCCCGGATGGACGGCCTCTGCGGAGAGGTTCGGGGCTCAGGCGTTGGCGTCGAGGGCCAGGGTATTCTGCTTGCGGTACTCACGGTTTTCGGCCCCCACACCCAGGATGAAGAAGGTGGGCGCCCACTGACCGACGAACAGGGCGTCGCGCTTGGAGTCGTCGTCGCTGGCAGTGAAGTAACGGTAGGCGCTATAGCCGATGGAGGCGTAGCCCAGCAGAATCATCAGGTCGGACATCTTCAGTTTCATGGGGTGCTCCTTTGTCCACCTCGGGTTCCGAAGTGGCAGTGCCTCAGCATGACCCGCAGAAACCCTGACCGGATGGCAGCCGTCCTTAGTATTTCTAACGGGAAGGGCCGCAAAAGTGCGTCTCTGTAAGCAAAACTACAGCTCCGGTCAAACGGTGACCTGCTCCGGCGTCAGGTGGTCGTGCCGGTTGACCCAGCCCACCAGCGGGCCGAACTCGGGCGGGTCCTGCGGGCCGGGCAGGGTGAGCAGGGTGGTCGAGGTGTTGGCGACGCGGAAAAACGCCGTGCCGTGGCTGATGAGCTCGCGCAGCAGAAACTGGGTGAAGTGGCCGTGGGTGACGAGCCCCACCGTGTCCTGAGGGCCGTGCGCCGCGCGCAGTTCACCCACCACGCGGGCCGCGCGGGCCAGATAAGCCGCGTGGTCCTCGGGCTCGAAACCGCCTTCCCAGGCCGCCTCCGCTGCGAGGTCGGCGGGCCAGAGCAGCGCGGGATTCTCAGTCAGCAGCTCGGCGTGGGTGCGGCCCGGCACCGGCCGGGGCACCCCGGCCTCGTCGCGCAGGAAGAGGCCCTGGGTCTCGTGAGCGTGCGTGAGGCCCTGCACGCCGAGCCCCAGCACCGCCGCGAGTGGCGCCGCCGTCTGCACCGCGCGGGTGGTCAGGCTGCAATACAGGTGGGTCAGGCCGCGCAGGGTCTCGTCGGTGCGGGCGAACTCGGCGAGCGCCCGTGCCTGCGCGTGGCCGAGTTCGGTCAGGGGCGGGTCGGCGGAGCGGCCCTCGCTGCCTCCGGTCTGGGCGTAGAGCAGGTTGTTGGTGGACTGCGCGTGCCGAATGAGCAGGAGGTTCACGCCCGGATTGTAGAGGGCAGGCAAAGCAAAACCCCCGCCAGTTTCCCGGCGGGGGCGTACTTCACTCAGTGGACTCGACTCAGGAGTGGGTGTCAGCCCTTGTTCTTGGGCTGCCACTTCTTGCGGCCCGTCTCGGCGTTGACTTCGCCGGTCTGGGAGGCAGAGGGCTCGGGGGTGGCGGGCTGGGTCGTGACCGGGGCCGCGTCGGGGGCGGAGGTCGCCTCGGGGCCTTCTTCCAGCCCGTTGACGCCGACTTCGTCGAGCACGACGTGTTCGGTGATGGGCGCGGCGGGGGCAGCAGGAGCGGGCGCCGCTTCGGCTTTCGCCTTGGGGTTCCACTTCTTGCGCTCACCGCTCTGGGCGGGGGCACTGGCCTGCTGGACCGGAGGCTGGGGCAGCGGATCCTGAATATCGCCTTGCACGGGGGCAGGAGCGACGGCAGGCTGAGGAGCAACTTCCTGCACCGCTTCCTGAACCGGGGCCGACCCTTCCGCCGCTGCCGGAGTTTTCGCCTTGGGGTTCCAGGCCTTGCGTCCCGTGGCGCCCGTTTCGGCGGGGGCGGCAGATGCCGTGGCCTGAGCTGCCGGCGCCGGGTTCACGTCGTCGCGCATGGGGGCGGGCGCCACAGGGGCAGCGTCCTCGGGCTTCGCCTTCGGATTCCAGGCTTTGCGGGCGGGGGCGGCACCTTCAGCGGCAGGGGCATGAGCAGGAACGGCAGGCTGCGCGGCGGGCGCGGTGCCCACGTCGTCGGCCTTCGCTTTGGGGTTCCAGGCCTTGCGGGTGCCGGTAGCTTCGGGGGCCGGAGCTGCGGGTGCGGCTTCGATAACCGTCGCGGTGGAGGCCACATCATCCGCGCTCGCCTTGGGCTTCCAGCTCTTGCGGGCGGGAGCGGCCCCCTCGGCAGTGGAGGCGGCAGGGGCGGGCGCCGGAGCCGCCGCGCTCACGTCGTCGCCGCCCTTGGGCTTCCACGACTTGCGGGCCGCCGGAACAGGCGTGCCTTCGCCGCTGGGTGCAGGGCTGGGGGCCGCCGCCTGAGCCTCGGGCTGGGTGCCGGCGTTCGCCACCGGGCTGCCGGGCTGGGCGTTTTCCACGTCGGCGCTGGTGGTGCCCACCACGTCGTCGCGCGGGGCGTCGGCGGAGGGGGCGTCGCCGGTGCGTTCCATCGGCAGCGCCGCGTTGGGCACTTCGACTTCGGGCGAGGGCGCCACGGCAGGTTCGACCCACTCGCCACTGGCGCGCTGCACGCTTTCGAGCATCAGCTCGGCCACGTCTTTCACGATGATGTCGTCGCGCTTTTGCTTCTCGGGCGTGGAGTTCATCATGGATTTGCAGAAGGGGCAGCCCACCGCCAGCACCTTGCCGGTGCGTTCAAATTCGGCGCTCGCCTCGGCGGCGGTGTCGAGCCGCGCCTGCAATTCGCGGAAGCGGTTGTCGGAGACGCGCTCGCGGCCTTCTTCCTCTTCCTTCCAAAACTGAGCGCCGCCCGCACCGCAGCAGAACGAGTTCTCGCGCTGGCGTTCGATGTCCAGAATTTGCCCAGCCATCTGCGAAATCAGCTGGCGGGGCGCCTCATACACGCCGTTGTGGCGGCCCAGGTAGCAGGGGTCGTGGTAGACCACGTTGTCGTGCAGCTGCGCGGTCGGCAGCTTGCCCGCCGCCACGAGTTGCTCGAGGTATTCGGTGTGGTGAATGGTGCGGTAGTCGCCGCCGATCTGCCGGTACTCGTTGCCGATGGCGTTCATGCAGTGCGGGCAGGTCGCCACGATCAGCTTGGGCGCCACCTGATTGAGCGTTTCCACGTTTTCCTGCGCGAGTTGCTGGTACAAGAATTCGTTCCCGGCGCGCCGGGCGCTGTCCCCGGTGCAGGCTTCCTTCTTGCCCAGCACGGCGTAGTTCACGCCCGCCTTGTCGAGCAGTTGCACGAAGGAGCGGGCCACCTTCTGAGCGCCGGGGTCGTAGCTCGCGGCGCAGCCCACCCAGTAGATCACGTCGGGTTCGGGGTTTTCGTCGATAGTGGGGACTTTCAGGCCCTCGGCCCACTCCATACGCTTGTCGCGCGAGATGCCCCAGGGGTTGCTGGCGCGTTCCATGCCGCGGAAGGCGGTCTGGAGCTGCGGCGGGAACTCGCCCTGCACCATCACCAGGTTGCGGCGGATGTCCACGATGTCGAGCATCTGCTCGTCCTGCACCGGGCACACCTGCATGCAGGCGCCGCAGGTGGTGCAGGCCCACACCGATTCCTCGTTGATGGCGTATTCCAGCAGCGGACGGGCGGTGCTTTCGCCGGCTTCGAACGGCACGGGCCTGAGCACGAAGGGGTTGTGCTGCGCCGCGATCACGTTCAGTTCCATGCGCTTGTTGATTTCCAGCGCGGCGGGCGAGAGGGCCTTGCCGGTGGCGTTCGCCGGGCACACGTCCTGACAGCGGTTGCACTGAATACAGGCGTAGGCGTCGAGCAACCGGGGCCATTCCAGGTCTTCCAGTTTTTCCACGCCCAGCTTGGGTTCCTCGGCCTCCATCGCTTCTTCCAGGCCCTTCATGGGGGGCAGGGTGCCGCTGTTGACGGGGCGCTTGAGCGCGTAGTTGACCGGCGCCATGAAGATGTGGATGTGCTTGGAGAAGGGGAAGTAGCTCAGGAACAGCAGAATGCTGCCCAGCGCCCCCCAGAAGCCGAAGAGGCGCCAGCCCTGCAAGGCCGAGTCGCTCAGGCCGCCGAACAGCGCGCTGCCCACCGCCGAGGAGAACGGCTGGAAGGCGTCGTAGTGCCCCGCGTCCAGCCGGGCTTCCTGCACCATCTTGGCGGCGTTGCCGATAATGCGGCTCCCGACGTGGAAGGTGATGAAGGCCGAGACGATCAGCGAGTCGCGCTTGATGTAGTTGTCTTTGACGAGGGGATGCAGCAGCGTCTTGTCGGTAAAGCGGAAGTCGCGCCGGCTCTTGCCCCACAGGCGGCGAATGACCAGCCCGATCACGCCGATCAGCACGCCGAGGCTCAGGATGTCGGCCAGGACGTTGTAGAGCGCGCCTAGCGGAGTGGCACTGCTGATGTGCAAGAAGGGAAGGTAGCCTTCCAGCCCGTCCACGACGTTGACGAGCAAGTAGTAGGTAAAGCCGTAGAAGATAAAGGCGTGCAGGACGCTAATCCAGGGCCGCTTGCGGAAGGTGCGTTCCTGGGTCAGCGAGGTGACCAGCGCGTAGCCGATGCGCTGCGGGGCGTCGTTCCAGCGCCACTCGCTGGCAGGGACGCCCCGGCGAATCCGCAAAAACAGCCGGTAAAAGCCGTAAGCGCCGACAGCGCCGGTCACCAGAGCGAAGATGAAAAAGGCGATTTGATGGGCAAGGGGGAGCAACTCGGGAACCTCCGGGGGAAGCGCAGGGGCGCGGCGCAGCGGGGCAGGCGGAATATTGAACTCAGTACAAAGACTCGGGAGAGTATACCGAGTTGGCGGCTCCCTATAGCATAGGCCAGCCGCCGCTGACCCGCGTCTCATGCAGAGGCCCAAATCCACCGCGATTCCATGCCTGCCTACACTGCTCCCATGCCCCTGGGATGCCTCGCCTCACTGTTCGGCCTGCGGGACGCCGCGCCCGCGCCGGCTTCTTCCTCACCTCCATCTCCTCTGGCCGGCGAAAAACGGGTGCCGACTTCGCTGCCCGTCTCGGCGCGGCGCTACTTCTTTTCCGCCGACGAGAACGCTTTTTTTCGCGCTCTGGAAGACGGCTGCGCGGCACGAGCTACCGGGCCTTTCCCAATGTGCGGCTCAACGACCTCTTTACCATCGACGACCCCGCCCAGCGCGGCGCGGTGCTGGGGCGGCTGCGCGACAAGCACGTGGATTTCATCATCGTGGACGCCGCCGACCACTTCCGGCCCCGGCTGGCCATCGAGCTCGACGGCAAGTCGCACCAGAAAGCCGAGCAGCAGTACCGCGACTCGGTCAAGGACGTGATTTTCCGCTCCGGGGGCCTCACGCTGCTGCGGCTGCCTTCGCGCCGCTACTCGGTGGCGGAACTCAGAAACGAACTCAGACGCGCTGGCCTCAAGTCGGGCAA
Organism: Deinococcus radiodurans R1 = ATCC 13939 = DSM 20539; assembly: GCF_000008565.1. Lineage (GTDB taxonomy): Bacteria > Deinococcota > Deinococci > Deinococcales > Deinococcaceae > Deinococcus > Deinococcus radiodurans. The sequence continues at coordinate 2,568,226 of NC_001263.1, forward strand.
CTGACGTACACTGCGCCCCGAACCACAATTCGAGGGAGGTCTTTATCTTGAAACGTACCCTGCTCCCCGCCCTGCTGCTCGCCTCGTTCGCTGCCGCGCAAACCGCCGCGCCCGCAGCTCCCTCGCCTACGCCGGCGCCCGCCAGCGCGACCCGACTGCTGCCGCCTATCAGCGACGAGCCGATTTTTGTGGCGTACCCGCCCGACAAGTACAGCGTGGGTTTCGACCACGTGCTGCTCGAAGGCAGCGTCAAGCCCGGCGCGACCTTCAGCCTCGGCGGACAGCCGGTGGACGTGGGCGCCGACGGCCTGTTTATCGAGTGGGTGCCGCTGACCCCCGGCGAGAATGTGCTGAAGCTCGAAACCACCCTCGGCGGCGTGACCAGCACCAAAGAACTGCGCGTGACCAGCCGCCCGCAGACAGTCCTGAGGGGCGCGGCACAAATCGTGGCCGACAGCGTGCTGCCCGACGAGAACCGGGTGGCCTACCTGCAACCGGCGAACCTGGAAACGCGCGGCGTGCCGGTCGGCTTCAGCGGCACGCCCGGTGGGAAGGCGAGCTACAAGGTCGGCGACCTCGGCCCCTTTCCCCTGGCTGAAACGTCGCCCGGCGAGTACGAGGGCACCTTCCTGCTGCCCGCCCAACTCGCCGCTGCGCCCGTGTCCTTCACGCTGACCGGCGCGGACGGCACCACGGCCACCGCCGAGAGCACCGGCAAACTCAGCGTGACTGGCACCGGCCCCCGCGTGGCCGAGGTCACCGCCACCGTCGCTGGGCGCGGCCTGCAAGCCGCCGGGCAGGTGTGGCGCAACGGCGCGGGCCGCAACTTCGTGGTCTAGCCCCGCCCCGGCGCCCGGACCATCGTGGTGGGCGAGGAAGGGGGCACCTACACCGTGCAGGTGTCGGATGGCCTGACGCTCAACGCGCCGAAGAGCTCCCTGACGCTGCGCCCGGAAGGCACGCCCCTTCCCCGCGCCGTGTTCGCCAACATCAATGTGAAAAACAGCGGCACCCACAGCGAAGTGCAGGTGCTGCTCCCCGAGCGCGTGCCCTTTACCGTCGAGCAGCAGGCCGGACAGGGCGGCAGCCTCGACCTGCGGCTGTTCCACGCGGTGTCCGACGTGGAGTACATCGTCTCCGACGTCCCGACGGGCGCGGTGCGCGACGTGCGCTGGGTGCAGGACGCCGACGGCGTGGTCCGCCTGCACGTGGACCTGAACGGGGCGCCCTGGGGCTACGACGCGACCTACGGCGCCGACGACTCCGCCGAGCGCAACACCCTGACCCTGCGGGTGCGGAATGCTCCGGCCATCAACGCCCGCCAGCCGCTTGCCGGACGCACCATCGTCCTCGACCCCGGTCACGGCGGCGACGAGTTCGGCGGAGCGGGACCGCTGCGGGTGCCGGAGAAGAACCTCACGCTGCCGCTGACGCTACGCCTTGCCGAGTTGCTGCGCGAGAAGGGCGCCAACGTGATTCTGACCCGTGAGGCCGACACCACCGTGCCTATCTACAACCGCCCACTGCTCGCCGAGGCGAAGAACGCCGAGCTGCTCGTCAGCATCCACGCCAACGCGCTGCCTGACGGCGTGGACCCCCGGACCAAGCGCGGCAGCGGCGTGTACTTTTACAATCCACAGGCCCGCGCCCTGGCCGACGCGGTGCAGGGTGCCCTGGTGGAAAAACTGCCCGACGTGGGCAACGACGGCGTGCATTACCAGAACCTCGCGCTGACCCGGCCCACCACGCAGCTTTCCATCCTGATCGAGACGGCCTTCCTGACCGACAAGAGCAACCTCCGCACCCTGATGAGCGACACGGGCCGCGAGCGACTGGCGCAGGCCATTGCGCTGGGGCTGGAGCGCTTTTACCGGGACGCGGCGCTGAAACAGCGGTAATACGGTTTCAAATTGAGTCCCGGACATGTCCAGGCGCAATTTTGCGCGGAGCGCATGGAAAAATACGGTTTTAAGGAGATAGACGGACATCCGGCGCCTTTCCGGATGTTCGGGAATCGGATTAAAGCCGTATAATACCCGATTCCGGACAGTTTTGGCCTTCAGCACAGGGGCGGGAAGTGGCGCATGGCCTCTTTTCCTGCCCCGTGACCCTGTCAGCGCCCGCGCCCCGTAAACTGCCCGAATGGATTTGAAGGCCCAACTCAAAGCAGCCGTCGAGCAGGCCGCGCACCAGATGGGAATGCCCGTCGACGCCGCCATTCAGGAAACGCCCGCCAATAAACCCGGCGACTACGGCACGCCCGCCGCCTTCCAGATGGCGAAGGCGGCCGGGGGCAACCCCGCCCAGATCGCCGCGCAGCTCGCGCAGACGGTGGTGCTGCCCGCCGGCATCCGCAGGGTGGAGGCCACGGGGCCGTTCCTGAACTTTTTCCTCGACGCGGGCGCTTTCGTGCGCGGCGTGGTCGAGCGTCCCTTCGAGCTGCCCAAGCGCGAGGGCAAGGTCGTCATCGAGCACACCTCGGTCAACCCCAACAAAGAGCTGCACGTCGGGCACCTGCGTAACGTGGTGCTGGGCGACTCCATGGCGCGGATTCTGCGGGCGGCGGGGCACACCGTCGAGGTACAGAACTACATCGACGACACCGGGCGACAGGCCGCCGAGTCGCTGTTCGCCACCCAGCATTACGGCCGCGTCTGGGACGGCGTGCAGAAGTACGACCAGTGGCTCGGTGAAGGCTACGTGCAGCTCAACGCCGACCCCCAGAAGCCCGAGCTGGAAAGCGGCATCATGGAGATCATGCACAAGCTCGAAGCCGGGGAGCTGCGGCCCCTGGTCGAGCAGACGGTGAAGGCGCAGCTTCAGACCTGCTTTCGCCTCGGCGCGCGCTACGACCTGCTGAACTGGGAATCCGACGTGGTGGGCAGCGGGTTTCTGGCGCAGGCCATGAACATTCTGGAAGGCAGCAGGTACACCTCGCGCCCCACCGAGGGCAAGTACGCCGGGGCGTTCATCATGGACGTGTCGGAATTTATGCCGGGGCTGGAAGAACCGAACGTGGTCCTCGTGCGCTCGGGCGGCACCGCCATGTACGCCGCCAAGGACATCGGCTACCAGTTCTGGAAATTCGGCCTGTTCGAGGGGATGAAATTCAAGCCCTTCATGCAGGACCCCGAAGGCAACACCATCTGGACGAGTGCCCCGGACGGCCAGCCCGACGATGAGCGGCGCTTCGGGCACGCGCAGGAGGTCATCAACGTGATCGACTCGCGCCAGGACCACCCGCAGACGGTGGTGCGTTCGGCGCTGGGTGTGGCGGGCGAGCAGGAGAAGGAGGAGCGCAGCATCCACCTCTCCTACGCCTTCGTGACGCTGGAAGGCCAGACCATCAGCGGGCGCAAGGGCATCGCGGTCAGTGCCGACGACGCGATGGACGAGGCCCAGAAGCGCGCGCTGAGCGTCTTGCAGGGCATCAATCCCGACCTGGCCGCGCGCGAGGACGCCGCCGAAATCGCCCGGCGCATCGGCCTGGGCGCCATCCGCTTCGCCATGCTCAAGGCCGAGCCGACCCGCAAAATCGACTTCCGCTGGGAGCAGGCGCTGGCGCTGAACGGGGACACCGCGCCCTACGTGCAGTACGCCGCCGTGCGCGCCGCCAACATCCTGAAAAAGGCCGAGGAAGCCGGTTATGCCACCGACGGCACCGGGGCCGACTGGGACGCGCTGCCCGACATCGACCTCGTGCTCGCCAAGCAGATCGCCAAGCTGCCCGAAGTCGCCGCGCAGGCCGCCCGCATCCACTCGCCGCACGTGGTGGCGCAGTACGCGCTCGATCTCGCCACATCCTTCAACGCGTGGTACAACGCCAAAACCAAGCAGGGCAAACCCGCCACCAACGTCCTGCAATCGGAAGAAGGGTTGCGGGAAGCGCGGCTGGCGCTGATCGTGCGGCTGCGCAAAGCCTTCGAGGACACCCTGGACCTCATCGGCATCGAGATTCCGGCGGCGATGTAAACCGGCTGCGATGGGATCCCCCGGTTCTGGGGATTCCATCCGAACGGAGTGAGAAGCAGTAAAAAGGATTTCGGGAAATGGTCCCGCCTCCGGTGCCGTTCCGGAGGTGGGGGAATTGGACGAAATCCGTATAAACCCATTAAAAGCGAGGGGACAGAGAAGTCGGTTTCTCTGCCCCCTCGCCTTTAGCTTTTCGACGTCTCCGTCTGAGCCCGCTGCACCGCCGGAGCCGGGAGACCAGGCGGAAATTCCTTGTGCTGGCGGGCAATGGCGCGCTGCTCCAGGCCCTGATAAAAGCCGACCAGCCGGGCAATCATCTGCGGTGAGAAGCGGTTGCCGCCGAGGTGGGGCCCGTCGAGGCGCACGATCTCGCTCACGCCCTGTTCGGCCTTGGGAATCAGCAGTTCGGCATTCTTGCGCGAGGACACCACCGTGTCGGTGGGGCTGTAGGCCAGAAACAGCGGCAGCGGCGCCACCGGAGCCAGGCGCTGCGCGAGGGGCAGGGGGTCGAGGGTGGGGGTGGGCGGCACGGTCAGGCCATACGCCTTGCCGATTTCACGCTGGCGCGACAGGGCGCTGCCCCACGCGCCACGCAGGCTGACCCAGGCGTCAATAAGAGCTACGCCCCGGACGGTATAGGGCGAATCGGGCAGGGCGCTGCGCAGCGAGAGGAGCCCGCCCATGCTCAGGCCCAGGGCGTAGGTCCGGCTGTTCCAGCGAAATCGGCTGGTGGCCTCACGGTGAACCTGCGCGACTTCCCGCAGCGCTGCCGGACTGCCCCAGGTGTTTACGCCGCCGTCGCCGCTGAGCAGCACCGCGAAATCGGCGGCCAGCAGCGCCTGCGAGATTTTGCCGACCTGGGCACTGTCGCGCAGTCGGGCGGCGTCCTGGGCGCGGGGGTGCGACACCACCACCAGCGGGCAACTGCGCACCTGGCAATCGGCGGGCACTTGCAGCAGCGAGGGCGACCTGGGGTTCCCCAGCCGCGTCCAGCGCACGCCGCGTTTGGGCGCGAGGCCGACGGCGTACGACCGTGGCGACCAGGGGCTTCACCGCCGCTGTGCCCGCCGCCTGAGCGTGCGCCGCCAGCGGACCGAAACCCACCAGCAGCGCGAGCACACGGGCCAGCGCACGCCGGAAGGCGTCAGGGGGGTAGAGGAAAGGAAGTCAGTCACAGGGGCCTGGTCACGGGAGGGGGCGAGCACTGCCCCGCAGTATGCCGCCGCGCCGGGCAGGACAGATGAACCCTGAACGGAACACCGGCAGCGGTGCCCTTCCCCCGTATCGCTCACCAGGGCGCAACCCCCACGCCGCCGCAGTTGCCCGCAGGCCAGCCCTCTATCATGGCGCCCATGAACGATCAACCCCGCATTCACCTGGGAGCCCTGCTGCGAACCGCCGACGACGCGCACGCCGAGGGCGAACTCGACCACCTCCAGTACCTTCAGGGCAAGCAGCCGCAAACCCTGCGTTTTGCCGAGCCTGCCGCTTTTGAGGTGGACATCAACTCGCTTGGCGGCGACGAGATGTACCTGCAAGGCCAGTTTTCGCCCACGCTGGTCATGGAATGTGCCCGCTGCCTGCGCGAGGTGCAGGTGCCGCTCGACATCGACCTCGGCACGCTGATGCGCTACGAACCCTCCGCCGAGGAGCCTTACATCGAAGAAGCCGAAACTGGCGAGGAAGTCCTCGTCTTCGGCAATCCCGACCTTGACCTCAGCGCGTACCTGGCCGAAAGCACCCTGCTCGCCGCGCCGCTGAGCGTGCTGCACGACCCCGCGTGCAAGGGCCTGTGTCAGGTCTGCGGCCACGACCTCAACGAAGGCCCCTGCGAACACAGCGCCCAGGTGCCCATCGAGGAGCAGGTCGTCGAACTCGGTTCGCCCGAGGGGAGCAGCCACGCCAAGCAAAACCCCTTCGCGCGCCTGAAAGACCTGGAGCTGCCCGACGAATGAGCGACCCGCAAGGCGACGCCCCGCAGCTCACCCATTTCGTCGGCGGCCAGCCGCGCATGGTAGACGTGTCGGCCAAGGCGCCCACCACCCGCACCGCCCGCGCCGAAGCGTGGGTGCTGCTCCCGCCCGAGTCGCGGGCCGCGCTGCTCGCCGGGCAAACGCCCAAAGGCGACCCCCTGAGCGTGGCGCGCCTCGCCGGGCTCGCAGGCAGCAAGCGCACCGCCGACCTGATTTTTCTGTGCCACCCGATTCCGGTCACGAGTGCCGAGGTGGACGTGACGCTGAAAGACGCGGGCATCCACATCACCGCCCTCGTCAAAACCACTGCCCCCACTGGCGTCGAGATGGAAGCGCTCACCGCCGTCACGGTGGCCGCGCTCAACGTCTACGACATGCTCAAGGCGACGAGCAAGGCCATCGAGGTCAGCGGCGTGCGGCTGCTGTCCAAGACCGGCGGCAAAAGCGGCGACTACCAGGCCGCCGAGCGTCCGCCCCAGCCTTAATCCCTAATTTGTCTAGATAATTTCCGGCGACCGTTCTCCCACCGCCGGGAACTTTGCAGGCGGATTTGACGTAAAGGAAGGGACGAGGAGGGACCGACGATGGGCGCACGGCAAGAGGGGGGGTGGAACACACCAGAATGGACGCAGGTTCTGACACCGGAGCTGCGGGCGCTGCTGCACCGTGAGGCGGACGTCGACCTGAGCGCGGACGAACAGGCCGCCCTGGACGCCGCCTGCCTTGACCCGCAGGTGCAGGAGGCGCGGCGCTCACTGCACCGGGCCATCTCGCTGCTGACCGGCCCCAATCCGCCTGCTCCCCGCAGTGTGGCCGACGCGGTGCTGGCCGATCTTCGCCTGGGGAAACAGCTCACCGCGCCGACGCTGGCACCTGAACTCGCTCACCAATTGGCTGCCGAAACGAGCAGTGAAATTGCCAGCAGTGCCACCCTGCGCGGTGTTCTTGCTCCGCCAGCCCTCCCACGTTCACTCGCGGCCAGTGTCTCGCAGGACATCGCGCTGGCCCGGCAACTGGGGGCCGCACCTCTGCCTTCAGTTGCTTCGGTGGCACCTGCCGTCCTCAGCGACCTGCGGGCCGCCGCGCTGTTGCAGACGCCGCCTCCAATGCTACGTCCTGTCGCCGCATCTTTAGCTGCCGAGATTGCCAGCGACGCCCGCACGCGAAATGTGTTGCAGCAGGCGCCGGTGCCCCCGCCGCCCCGCTCGCTGGCGGCATCTTTGGCGGGCCGCATCGCGCAGGAGGGGCAGCAGGCCGAGGCTGTTGTTTCCGCACCACCTTCACTGGAAGTGACGCCACCAGCCCAAGTCCCAGCTTCCAGATCCGTCTCTGCCTCCCACAGCCGCCACGCTCCGCTGCTGCTCGTCGGTGGGCTGCTGACCGGACTCACCCTGCTGACGGTCACGGCGGCGTGGCCCAACCTGGCGGCGGGCGCCCTGGTCATGCAGACGGTGCTGGAGCACGTGGCACCCGTCGCTGGCCTGGGCCTGTTGCTGCTGCTGCTCACGAGTGCGCTGGTCACCTGGATGCCCACGCCCGCCGTGCGGCGCTTCGGGGCCGGGGCCTTCGTGCTGGCCGGCGCGCTGTCGCTGCCGCCGCTCGCCAGCCTGGTCAACGGCGAACCCGGCCTGAGCTTCGGCCACCCGGTGGAGGTTCATGGACCCGTCGAGGGCAATATCGTCGCCATCGGCGGAGACGTGGTGCTGGCGCCCGACGCCGCTGTCAATGGCCGGGTGGTCACTCTGCTGGGCGACATCAAACAGGCGCCCGGCGCCCAGGTCAGCGGCGAAATGAGCGCGGTGCTGGGCCGCACCCCCGGCGAGGCCGCTGAGGTCGGGGCGTTGCCGGCGCCGCAGGGGGTGCGGCTGGCAACGGCGGCGGCCTTCCGGCCCCTGCTCGGTTGGCTGGGCGCCGCCGCGTGGCCGCAGATTTTCGTGACGCTCACGGCGGGCCTGCTGCTGCTGCTCTTCGTGGCAGGCACAGCCCCAGATCTCGCCCGGCAGCAACGGCACGCGCCGATGCGGACGTGGCGCTCGGCGTGCTGCTGCTCGCGGCGCTGCTGTTGCCGGCACTAGCGCTGGCCTTTGCGGGTCTGCTCGGCCCGGCGCTGCTGGTGCTTGCGCTGGCGGGGCTGCTGATCGCCACTGGCCTGAGCGTCAGCGTCTACGACCTGGGCCGCGCCCTCGCATGCCGCCTGCGCCTGCCAGTGCCCGATACGGTCGGCGCTTTCCTGGGCATCAGCCTCTTTGCGGGCAGCTTGAGCTGGAGTCCGCTGGCCTTCGCGCTCGCCCTCGTCGGCGGCGCCTGGGGAGCGGGAACCTTGGTGCTGCAACGGCGAGAAGCCGAGCACCGGCAGGTCTTACCGCTGACCTGACACGCCTCCTCACAGAACGGCGCCCCCTCGACGGAAAGGTCAGCGAGGGGGCGCCATTTTTGAATCTCCCAAGAACAAAACCCCGGCGACGGGGCCGGAGTTGTGCGGAAATCAGTTCAGGATGCGTTTGAGATGCAGGTAGATCTCGTACCAGTCCTGCTTGTCGCGCGGGCGCTTGCCACGCAACTCGATGCGCGAGAGGGTCCGCACCCAGTCGGGCGTGATCTGCGGGCCCAGCGTGGGGTCGGCGATCAGGTCCGCGAGGCCCTTGGGCAGGGCGCCGTCGGTGGATTCACCGTAGAACTCGACCCCTTCGAGCAGGTCGTGAACCGTGATGTTGTACGCCCCGGCGAGGGTCTGGAGGGTTTCGAGGCTGGGGTTGGTGCGCCCGCGCTCCAGGTCGCTCAGGTACGGCACGCTGATGTCGGCAACCTCGGCCACGTCCTTGAGCCGCAGCCCACGTTCGCTGCGCAATTCACGAAGTCGTTCGTGCAGTTTCAATGTCATTCACCTCCTGGGCTGCGGCGGACCACCCGTCACCCGTCGGGGATGCCCGAGAGACAGATGATGTGGAACCCGCCTGGCGTTTGCTTGTGGGCAGAATCAGGCACCCTTGGTCGGAGTGTAACACCGCTCCTTGCTACGGTCAATACAGAATGAGGGCAGTCAACTTGCCTTATTCCTGTTTCGAAACCAGAAATTGGCCGCTGCTGTGGCTATTGCCAGCGTTCGTGGCCTTCCGACTGCTCGCCCAGCAGCAAAGGACGCAGTTCGCCGAGCAGATAGAGGCTCCCGCAGATAAGGACGAGGTCATCGTCAGACCGCAGTACTGCTAGCGCCTCGGCGGGCGTCTGGGTCAACTCCAATGGCACGCCTGGAAACAGAGCGGCGAGCTGCGCCGGGTCGGCGGCCCGGGGACTGAGCGCACCGCGTCAGGATGACCCGTGAGCGAGGGGCAGCAGTTCTGCGGCGACCCCGCCCAGGTCCTTGTCTTCCGCTGCCCCGAAGATGATGGGCAACTGGGCACGGCCACTCGCCGCCAGCAATGGACGCAGCGCCTGCGCGAGTGCCTGTGCTCCCGCCGGGTTATGGGCCCCGTCTAGCAGTACCCGCCGCCCTTGCCAGGGGACAACCTCCAACCGCCCCGGCCAGCGGGTCTGCGCGGCTCCTTGCCGGATGGCTTCATTAAAGACGCCCAGCCGCGCCGCCGCCACTGCCGCGAGCGCCGCGTTGAGGCCCCCATGTTCGCCCAGCAGCGGGGTCTGCACTTGCGCCGCACCGCCGGGCCACTGCACGTCGACCGCCGTACCTTGCCAGCCCAGGCTGCGGGTCTGCGCCGTCCAGTCCCGACCCAGCGCCCAGAGATCGGCGCCCCGCTGCTCCAGCACGGGCAGCACGGCGGGCGCGGCAGCCGTCACGGCAGGTCGCCCGGCCCGCAGAATGCCCGCCTTCTCCGCCGCGATCTGCTCGACGGTGCCGCCCAGGATGGCGGTGTGGTCGAGTGCCACATTGGTAATCACGCTCAGCCGGGGCTCCAGCGCGTTGGTGGCGTCCAGCCGTCCTCCCAACCCGACTTCCATCACGGCGATTTCTACTCCGGCCTCGGCGAACAGCACACACCCCAGCGCAGTGACCACCTCAAAAAAAGACGCCTCCACCGCTTCGCTCACCGGGCGCACGCGGGCCAGCGCTGCCGTGACCTGCGCCGACGAGACTTCCTCCCCGTCCACCACGAAACGCTCGCTCAGCCGGGTCAGATGCGGGCTGGTGAAGAGGCCGGTGCGTCTGCGGTCCGCCCGCAGCATGGCGGCCAGCGTGGCGGCGGTGCTGCCCTTGCCGTTGGTTCCGCCGACCAGCACGGCCCCGAACTGCCGCTGCGGGTCGCCGAGCCGGGCCAGCAGCTCGCGCACCCGGTCCAGGCCGGGGTGCACTCCGAACCGCTGCCGGGCGAACAGCCATTCCACATTCGTGTCCTGCGTCACGCGCGGAGCATACCGCCGCTCTGGACTGTGCAAGTAAATAGGGAGACGAGGTGCTCCCCGTCTCCCCTGTTGAAAGAGCCCGCTCAGGCTTCGGGCGCGAAGTATTTTTCCAGCGTCGGCACGATCTGCTTCTTGCGGCTGATGCGGTTGCCCAGATCGGCTACCTGTCCCTCAGCTTCGGCGCCGAAGGCTTCGCGCAGCACTTTGGCCTCGGTGGCGCCCAGCACCAGCGTGCGGTTGGTTTCGTTCAGGATGTCCACCACGCTCAGCAACATGCCCGAGAGGGTGTCCTCGGCCTTGACCTGATCCATCGCTGCGAGGAGTTCCTGCTGCCGCCCGAACACGTAGGCCGGGTTGGTCGTCTCGATCACGCCGATGCCCCAGTTTTGCGGCTGCACAGGGTCCCCGAAGGGAAAGACCTTGTAGTCCATCCGCAGCAGAGTCTCGGCGGGCGTGTTGCCCAGATCGCTCTTGGCGGCGAACATGGCCAGTGCGTAGGCCTCCACGTCGTTTACCCCGGCCACCGGGGCCAGGAACGCCACCGCGTCGCGGTCGTCCTGGGTGGTGGTCGGGCTGCGGAAGTGCAGGGTGTCACTCAGAATGGCGCTCAGCATCAGCTTGGCGTCCTGGGGTTCCACGCTCAGGCCAGCCTCGCGGTGCAGCTTCAGCAGGATGGTGCCCGTGCAGCCTACCGGCTCGAAGCGCAGGTAGGGCGGGTTGATGGTCGTCAGGTCGCCCAGCTTGTGGTGATCCACCACGCGGGTCACGTCGAGTTCGCCGAGGGCGGGCAGCGACTGCGCGCTTTCGTTGTGGTCCACCAGCGCCACCTTGCTGCCGGCGGGCAGTTCGGTCAGGAGTGGCGGCGCTTCCAGGCCCAGTTCACGCAGCACATAGGCCGTCTCAAAGTTCGGTTCGCCCAGCCGGTAAGCCTGGGCCTCGGTGCCCTGCCGCGTCAGCAGCCGGGCGTAGACCATCGCCGCCGAAATGGCGTCGGTATCGGGGTTGAGGTGTCCAAAAACAGCGAGCATGGCGTCAGTCTACCGACTTTGGCCGCGCCGCACCGGAACTAACTACAGAACAACAAAAACCCCCGCCGAAGCGGGGGCCGTTGCCCGGCAATGCCGGGAACTAGGGGCTTTAGAAGTTGACCTTGTAGCTGATCTTGAAGGTCTGGCCGCGAGCGGGCTGGCCGTTGTTGATGCCGCTGCCGTACTCGACGCCGTTGAGATCCTTCTGGCTCAGGGTGTAGGTGCCGTAGCTGAAGATCAGGTCCTGGTAGGCGCCTTCCACGTACACGCCGTTCAGGTTGGTCCGGCGGTTGTTGTTGGCGTCGCTGAAGTAGCCCTGGGTGCCGTCGCCGTCGAAGGGGGTGTACTGACGGTTCTGAGCCATATAGCCGTCATAGCGCACGCCGATCTTGGTCTGGGGCAGCAGGAAGTCGTTCAGGACCACGCCCGCGCCGTACTTGGTCGCGTTGGCGTTGTAGTTCCCAGCGGCCACACGGTTGTCGGCGGTGTAGTAGCCCACCTGACCGTTGAACTGGGGACGGAAGGGCACGTTTTCCAGGGGATCGGTGCGCACAATCAGGCCGACCGCGCCACGGGTCCCGGCAGGACGGCTGTCGAGCTGGGTGTTGGTGGTCGAGAACGAGCCCGCGAGGCGCACGTTCGCCACGCCGACCTTGCGGTCGTAACGGGCGTCACCGTAGGTCACCGAGCCGCTGAAATCGCCCGTCGTCGCGGTGGCGGTGGTGGGCACGTACACGCGCGAGTAGCCCACGCGGAAGAACAGGTCCTTGACCAGGGCGTTGGCGTTGTCGCCCGCGTGGCCCGCTTCGACCCCGTAGGAGGTGAAGCAGGTGGCGGTGCGGCTCTGGTCGAGGTTGACCGCCGGGTTGAGCACGCCGCCCACACCGTCGATGTCCCGGGTACCGGTGCCGAAGTTGTTGTCGGCGCAGCGCAGACCGGTGCGGTAGGCATTGTTTCCCACGCCGGGCTCGAAGCTGGAAGCCAGGTAGCCGCGGCCCAGCAGACCACGGTCGGTGGTCGAGCGCACACCGTTGACGTTCACGTCGCGGTAGTAAGCGCCCACGAACAGGCCCAGGCCGGGGGTCACGTCCGCCTGCACGGCGTAGCGGCGCACCTTGGCGTCGCCGATGATCTGGGTGCCGGCGGCGTCACGGTAGATCTGGGGACGGTTGCTGTCCAGGGTGTTGTACGTGCCACGCAGCGAGAAGATGCTGTAGGCCACCTTGGCCGAGCCGCCCGCTTCGGTCATGCGGTTGGCATTGTCGCCGTTGGCGCCGGTGCTGGTGTCGTAGTAGCCGCCGATGGCCACGGGACCGAGGTTGGCCGCTGCCTTCACGCCGAAGCCCATTTGACCGATCTTGGTGTTGGTTGCAACGACGGTGCCGTCAGCGTTGCGGTCAGACGTGCCGTCGTTATTGGCGTCGGTGTAGGCCTGACGGTCGAGGTTGGCAAAGGGAGCCGTCACGCCGGTGTCGGGGTTGTAGGCGATGTTCTGGGCCGAGGTGCGGCTGTACGAGCCGTAGCCATACTCGCTGATGCCAGCCACGTTGTTGTAGCCCGCGTCGATCTTGCGGTAGTTCAGGTCGTACAGCGACACGCCGAAGGTGTCGTTGCCGAACTTGGCGGCGGGCGTGTTCAGGTCGAACGCCAGGTTGTCCTTGCGGGTCGCCACGCGGGCGTAGAACGCGTTGCTGGTCTGAACGGCAGCATTGGCCGTGTTGGGGCGCACGCGGCTGGTGGCGTACTCGCTGTGCAGTTCCACACCGAAGGCCTTGCCGTGCAGGTCGGCGCCGTAGGTGGTGACGTCGGAAGGCGTGCTGGTGGTGTTCTGAGCTGCGCCGAACATGTCGCGGCCTTCCTGCGCGTAGTGGATGCCCGCCGTCAGGGTGCCGACGGGGGTGATCTGCGCACGCACGCCGCGGTAGTACACGCCGTAGCCGGCTTCGGCGGTGCCGTCGAGACCGCTGCGGCTGCCGTACACGCCCTTGATCTGGGGCTTCCAGGCGCCGATCACGGGCACGTTGCTGCCGTCCACGGTCACGGTGAAGCCGTCGCCACGGCCATCGTAGTTGTTGTCGAAGACGTAGTCGCTGAAGTAGAACTTCTGCTGCTGGCCCAAGGTCACGATAACGGGGTTGTTGCCCACGCTGAACTGGGTGGTGGCGTTCTTGAAGCGGAAGAACACGGGGCGGTAGACGTTCCCAGCGGGATCGCGGAGGATGGCCGCCGTGCCGCCGCTGCCGAGGTACGTGCCGCGGCCAGTCGCCTCGCCGTCGTCCTTCTTGCCGTTGCCGTTGGTGTCGACGTAAGCGTCGCTCGGCAGGCCGGTGACCAGACCGAAGTTCAGGTCAATCTGGTTGACCTGGAGACGGCCCGCGGTGCTGAACAGGCTGCCACCGGTGCCGCTGGTGACCTGGCTGAACTGGCCGCTGGTGTCGAAGCCCAGGCTAATACCGATGTCGGTGCTGCCTTCCTTGTAGCGGGCCAGGTTGTTGAAGCCGAAGCCGTTGCGACCCTTGGTGGTATCGATGACCTTCCCGGTGGGGACCTTGTAATCGGCGGGGTTCAGGCCGTCGAAGGTCGCCGTGGAGCCGTCGGTGAAGTACACCGTGTAGCTCACGCCGTCCGCGAAGCCGTACAGGCCCGCCGCACCCGCGACCACGGGGTCAGAGGCGTTGCCGAAGTCACCGAAGTCACGGCGCTGAGCACCGGTGTCGGTGTCGATGCCGCCGCTGGTGAAGGCGTTGTTGGCCACGGTGCCGTCCGCGTTCAGGGGGAACAGGCGGTCAACGTCGAAGTTGCGGCTGGTGCGGCTCACGCTGTAGCCGATGGTCAGGCTGGGCTTGACGCTAAACGCGTTGCGCTCCAGGGCAGCGATGCGGCCCGTCAGCGAGTTGTTGACGGTTTCGACGCGAGTTTCGACGGTGGTCACGCGGCCACCGAGGG